>JAFAEA010000096.1 GCA_023424355.1 Chloroflexota bacterium
AATGTGCAGGATGCTGATCTTCCCGCTATTGTTGCCAGTAGCCGGGGCATGATCTATCCATCATGGACCGAGGGCTTTGGACTACCTGTGGTGGAAGCATTGGCCACCGGTGTCCCGGTGATCACCAGCACCGCTCCAGCACTACGCGAAGTAGGGGGCGAGCACGCCATTTACGTTGATTCGGAGGATCACATGGCTCTCGCGGAAGCTATGAGCAATCTGTTGGAGATTCCCCGCAATCGCGAAGCAGCGCAAGCACGAATCAATTGGACAAGGCAGTTTTCATGGGACTCCTCGACATCTACGGTCTACGACGCACTCCAAAAAATCAGGAAGTAGACGAATCTGAAGAAGCCGAAGAAGAGAAGCTGGAGCCGCTCCCCAAGATTGGGATGGACGAGCTCTGGCCACCATCTCCTCGAGTGAAGCTGCTGTATATCGGCCTCGGCTTCGGGCTGTTCAACTTCATCCTGCTCGCCATTTGGGTATACGTGATGGTGTTTTTGCGCTAGGCAAGCCGAGTATCTGTAAAAGGCAAAAAAAGACCCGAGGCATTTGCCTCGGGTCTTGCTCTTGGGCGGAAGTGACGGGATTCGAACCCGCGATCTCAGCCTTGACAGGGCTGCATGTTAGGCCACTACACCACACCTCCAACAGCCCAGTTAATATAGCATCGGCATTCAGGAGCGTCAAGGAAAAAGTGGGTGATTTTGCCGGAATCGTTGCCGGCCTCAAATTTGGCTATTCGTGCCCGGTGAAAGCCTGCATCAAAGCCGGCAAATCGGCGAAAACGAAGTCCGGCAGAATCTCGGATTCCGCCAGCATGGCGCGATCCGTCAATCCAGTCAGCACCAGCGCGGTCATCAATCCGGCACGTTGAGCAGCGAGAATATCGGTATCGAGCCGATCGCCCACCATCACCACGTCGGATGGATCCAATCCCAATTGTTCGGCCGCCTTGCGCATCATCAGTGGCTCGGGTTTCCCGATAATGGTCGGTTCCACGCGGCTGGCTACGGTGATACCCGCGATGCAGGCACCTGCACCAGGCTGATAGCCATCTTCAGTTGGCAGGCGATCATCGGCATTTGTTGCCAGGAATCGTGCTCCGTGCCGAATCGCTTCCACCGCCCGAGCCATCTTTTGATAGGTGAAATCAAAATCGAGCCCAGCTACCACCACATCCACATCGGTGACCGGATCTTCATCCGCCACAATGCGGAACTTTGTCCCTTCCTGGAGGATCGCCGGAATCGATGGCTGACCTACACAGAGAATCAATGCATCTTCTGCGATATCCGGATCGTCACTCAAAACACCTCTGGTGACGGTGGTTGAGGTCTGAATCTGGTTCGCTTCAACCCGCACACCCATCGCCTCCAGTCGCTCAACGAACGCCTTTTGCGTGGCGGTGGAGTTATTTGTGCCCAGCACAAAGGGAATATCTCGCAGGCGGAAAGTGTTGAACAGATCGTTCACTCCCGGCAGGAGGCGCGAACCCAGATACACAACACCGTCCATATCGAACACGAACCCCTTGGCGGATCGAAGTCGATCATAAAGGTCGGCTGGTTCGGTATGGACGGTACTCATTGTGTGTTAGCTCCAGTAGTTTGCGGCCAGTTGCCGGGGCAATTCTACTGTAGTGCCTTCACCAATGCGCCATTGAAATCGTCGAGATCACCCGGCACGCGGCTGCTGATGAGATTGCCGTCCACCACGATGGATTCATCGACGTAGTTGCCGCCGGCGTTCTTGATGTCGTCACGAATCTTGTTTACCGCGGTAACCGTGCGATTCTTCAGCACATCCGCCGAGATCAGCAGCTGTGGTCCGTGGCAGATGGAAGCGACAGGTTTGCCCGATTCCACGAATGCCTTGGTGAATGCAACCGCGCGATCATCGATGCGCAGGTTCTCCGGAGAGCCGCCGCCGGGGATCACGAGCATGTCATAATCATCGGCATTCGCCTCATCGAACGTGATATCCGGCTGTTCGCTGCCACCCTTCTTGCCGCTGATGGTATCGGTGGTCAAACCAATGACGGTGACTTCGGCACCGGCGCTGCGCACAGCATCGACCGGCGAGGTGTGCTCGATATCCTCATAGTTATTGGCCAACACGAACGCGACCTTCTTCCCAGAATTCGACATTTGCGAGAAACTCCTTGCTAATACCAATCGCATGTGGAGGCAGGCTCCACTCATACCATACTGGAGGAGTCGCACAATGAGTGCCAAACCAAGCAGAAGCGAAGTTGAAGCATCGGTTCTCGCCCAGATTTCCACCGACCGCATCGTGGAATTCCATAAGGGCCTGGTTCAAATCCCCTCGGTGAACCCTCCGGGAGATTGTGTGGATGCCATCGCCTATGTACGAGAGCCGTTTGAAGATGCCGGCTTCGAGATCGAGATCATCGATGATGGCACCAATCAGCCAAACCTCATCGCCAAATACGGTCCATCCGATGGCAAGCGATTGCTGATCAATGCTCACGTCGATGTGGTGCCGATCGGAGAGCGATCTGCCTGGAAGTACGATCCCTTCGGCGCCGAGGTCCACGATGGCAAGGTGTATGGCCGTGGCGCCGGCGATGATAAGGCCAGTGTGGCTGCACAATCCATCGCTGCGCTGGCACTACAGGCCTCGGGCGTGCCGCTGAAGGGTCAGCTCATCTACACCGCGGTCTCCGATGAGGAAAGCGGGGGAGTGCACGGCGCGCAATTGGTATCCGAAGTGATTCCGGATCCGGACTGGGCCATCGTCGGTGAGCAAACACTCAACCGCGTAGCGATTGGCGAGAAGGGCGCCGCCGGTGTCGAGCTGGTCGTGAACGGCATAACCGCCCATGGTGCCCTGCCATGGGAAGGTGCCAACGCCATCGAAGGCATGGCTGAAGTGATCGTGGCCCTGCGCCGCGAGCTTTGGCCGAAACTCGGCGATCGTGTTCACTGGGCATTCAAGCCGAGCAGCGCCTCCGTAAACATGATCACTGGTGGCGTGAAATCCAACGTGGTGCCGGACCGCGCCACGATTTACATCGATCGTCGCATTGTTCCGGGCGAGGATCCGGACGAGTGTCGCGCGGAGATTCTGGCCATCGCCGAACAGGCGATTCAGAATGTGCCCGGCTGCTCTGTTGAGTTGAACGTCCTGTACCCGGGCAAGAAAGCTTCCGCCGCCGACGTGGACGATCCGCTCGTTCAGGCCATGATTGGTGCCAACGAGCTCATTGGCGCCAACACTGAGCCCACCGGCTTCAGCATGGGCACAGATGGTCGATTCTGGAACGCGCGCGGTGTTCCCACCATCATCTATGGGCCAGGCGATCCGAGCCTCGCCCACATCCCGGACGAATGGGTGGGCATCGATGAGATGGTCGAAGCCTCCAAGGCGTACGCAATAGCCATGGTGCGATTGCTGGGCGATTACGAGGGCAACGACAACTAACTTCGATAGCACAGGATGGAGATCGAGCCCATGAATGCCAAACCATCACTCGAAGATCTGCAGTCGGCTGTCTTGGCTCTCATCGATGAACAGAAGATCGTTGATTTTCATCGCGGCCTCGTACAGATCCCGTCCGTGAATCCTCCGGGCGATTGCCTGGAGGCCATTCAATACGTGGAGAAGCCGTTCCGCGATGCCGGGTTCGATTACGAGTTGATCGAAGGTGATCCGACCAGGCCGAATCTCGTGGTGAAAGTGGGACCTGAAGGCGGTCGTCGATTGCTGGTAAATGCGCATGTCGATGTGGTGCCGACAGGCGAACGGGATGCATGGAAGTACGATCCGTTCGGCGCGGAACTGGTGGATGGCAAGATCTATGGCCGCGGTGCTGGCGACGACAAGGCGAGCGTTACGGCTCAGGCCATGGCCACCATGATCCTGAAGGAATCCGGGATCCCGCTCAAGGGCCAGCTTATTTACACCGCAGTACCTGATGAAGAAACTGGCGGACCACACGGTGCCGCTCTCGTTTCTGAGCACTATCCCGATCCGGATTGGGTGATCATCGGGGAGCAAACGCTCAATCGGGTTTGCATCGGTCAGAAGGGTGGCGCTGGTTGCGAAATCATTGTGCATGGTCGAACTGCGCATGGTGCTCTCCCATGGGAGGGTGCCAACGCTATTGAGGGTGCGGCGGAAGTCATTGTGGCTCTCCGGCGGGAACTGTATCCCAGGCTTGCTGAGCGCATGCATTGGGCGTTCAAGCCGTCCAGCAGTTCGGTGAATATGATCGCAGGTGGCGTAAAGCGGAATGTAGTGCCGGATAAGGCCACACTGCTTATTGACCGAAGGATTCTACCGGGCGAAGATCCAGAGGAGTGCCGGGCCGAAATCATGGCAATCGCCGAACAGGCGATCCAGAACGTGCCAGGTTGTTCGGTAGAACTCAACAACCTCTATCCGGGAATGCCGGCATCGGCAGCCGAGGTGGACGATCCACTTGTGATGGCCATGCTTGGTGCGAACGACGCGATTGGCGCCAACACCGAACCAACCGGGTTCAGCATGGGAACGGATGGCATTCGCTGGATTCTGCGCGGTGTGCCGACCATCATCTACGGTCCTGGCGATCCCAGCCTGGCGCACGTTCCGGACGAGTGGGTAGGTGTGGATGAGATGGTGGAAGCCACCAAAGCCTATGTTGTGACCATGGTGCGGCTACTCGCGGATTACGAAGGGAATATGAACTAGATGTCAGATCTTAACGCTGTTTACTCCTATATCGATGAGAACAAGGACGCCTACATCTCGCAATTGCAGCGGATGTTGAATCAACCGAGCATTGCAGCCCAGAGTGTCGGCATGACCGAAATGGCCGCCATGGTCCAGAAAGATATGGATGAACTCGGTTTCGAGACCAATCAGTACGATACACGTGGTGGATTCCCCGTGGTGTACGGCGAGAAGGCAGGCAAGAGCGATCGGTCGCTGGTCTTCTACGATCATTACGATGTTCAGCCCGCTGATCCACTCGATGAGTGGACCGCTGACCCCTGGAGCGGCGAAATCCGCGATGGGCAGATCTTTGCCCGTGGTGTTGCCGATAACAAAGGCAATATCGCTGCCCGATTCGCCGCCATCGATGCCTGGCAGAAAGTTCACGGCGAATTGCCGCTGAAGCTTAAGTTCATCATCGAGGGGGAGGAGGAGATCGGCTCTCCGCATCTCCAGAACTTCGTCGACGATCACCGCGATCTCTGTCTCGCAGATGCCTGCATCTGGGAGTTTGGCGGCCGGGATGTCGATGGTCGCCCACAGATTCACCTTGGGCTCAAGGGCATCTGCTACGTCGAGCTCCGAGCAAAAGGCGCCAGAACCGATTGGCACTCGGCATCCGCAACCTCGGTACCGAACCCCGCATGGAGGCTGGTGTGGGCACTCTCCACGCTGAAGGGCGAGGATGATCGCATCACCATCCCGGGCTTCTATGACAAGGTGAAGGCGCCGACCGAAGCCGAACTGGAGGCGATGCGCAATCTCCCGAACATTGAGAAGGAGCGGTTGGAAGATCTGCAGATCGATGCGTTCATCAACGATCTCACCGGTCTCGATCTCACCCTGAAGGATCTCTTCGAACCAACCTGCACTATTTCGGGACTGTTGAGTGGCTACACGGAGAAGGGGCAGAAGACCGTACTGCCAAGCCGGGCAATGGCCAAGATCGACATGCGCCTCGTCGCTGATCAGGATCCACACGAGATCTACGATCTGCTGCGCAAGCACCTGGACGATAATGGATTTACGGATATCGAAAGCGAGCTCATCGGCGCCGGATTCCCGGCCCGTACAAGCCTCGAAGCACCGATCGCGAAGGTGGTCGCCGAGACCTATGAGGAAGTCTTCGGAGAGGCGCCGGCGATCTATCCGACAAGTCCGGGTTCTGGACCGTGGTACCAACTTTGTGATGCCCTCGGTATCGATGCGGCCACGGCCGGCGTTGGCCACGGCAAGAGTCAGGCACACGCTCCGGATGAGAATATTTACGTCGAGGATTTCATTCTCGGTATCAAGCACATTGTGGCGATCATGGATCGATTCGCCAGCACGGAAGGGTAACAATGGTTAGCAAATCGGATACCAAAGCGATCAAGGAAGCACTCGAGTACGGGGCCAAGTGGATCGAATTTCAGCACGAATACAACCCGTACGTGGGTGCACAGGTCGCCGCCCGCGTTGATGGCGAATTGATTTTCAATCAGGCATTTGGCTATGCCGACCTCGCCGCCGGGGAGAAGCTGACCACCGAGCATCTGTTCCGGATTGCATCGCATTCCAAGACCTTCACTGGTATTGCCGCGATGCAATTGGTCGAGGCCGGCAAGCTTCGGCTGGATGACACCATCGGCGATCACATTCCTGAACTGGCCAAGAGCGACATCTCCGAAGTCACCGTGCGCCAACTGCTGAGCCATACCGGCGGCATCATCCGCGATGGTGACAATGCAGATTGGTGGGAGCTCGGGAAGCCATTCCCGGATCGAGAAGAACTCCTCAAACTGGCGAAGAAGATGGGTAAGGTCTTCGATGCCCAACAACAGTTCAAGTACAGCAATATCGGCTTTTCGCTGGTAGGAGTCATCATCGAGGCGGCCGCCGGCGAATCGTATCGGAGTTACGTAACAACGAATATTGTCGATAAACTGGGTTTGAAGAACACCGGACCTGATCTGGAGATGGATCGGATCGAAGATTATGCTGTCGGCCACTCCAGCCGTGTGCATGGTGGCATGCGTGTGCCGATCGATCACATCGATACATTCGAGGAAAGCTCCGCCACAGGGTTCTACTCCATTGCCTCCGAACTTACCGATTACTTCCAGGCGCACATCCCCGGCGATGATCGCCTCATCAGCGACAAGAGCAAGCGTGAGATGCAGCAAAAAGTCGGCGAAGCCGATGGCCGCGGACATTACGGACTTGGTCTTGTCATCGAGAAGGTGAATGACCGCATCTACATCGGTCATAGCGGCGGCTACCCTGGCCACATCACTATGAGCAAGGTCGATCGGGATCGTAAGCTCAGTCTCAGTGTGCTCACCAATAGCAACGACGGACCGGCCGGCGATTTGGCCGTGGGCTTGCTCAAACTCATTGACCTCGCCCTTACCGAGAAGGCCAAGACCGAGCCGCAGAAGGCGAAGGACGTCGCGAAGTTCGAGGGACGGTTTGCTACCCTATGGGGAATTACGGACATCGTTGCGTTGGGTGGACGTCTCTACGCGTTGGCGCCGTCACTTGGTGATCCGGCCGAGATGGCAACTGAGCTCGAAGTCATTGGTGAAAACACTCTCAAACGTGTGGGTGGCAGTCAGTACGGCCCGCAGGGTGAAGAGATGACCTATCATTTCGACAAGAAGGGCAACGTGAAGAAAATCACCGGTGGTCACACAATGGTGCCGGCAGAATCGTTTGTTCTTCCGGATCGAGTGGCACGGCCAGAGCGGAAGTAGGGATCCTCCATTGGAACCTCAACAGCATGTAACCGCACGGTACACGGATCGTAAGGTCGGCTTTGCGAAGCCGGATCCTCATACGGTTTCCTCCCTCTACGTTGCGTTGATGCTGGTGGTACTCAGCGTTGGCATGATCATGCTCATGATCCGGCTGAAGCCACTTCTGGTTCTGCTCTTTGTAGCATTGCTCATTGCCACCAGTTTGGCTGGGCCGGTACGTAGATTGGAAGGATGGGGAGTGCCACGTGCGCTCTCTATCCTTCTTATTTTCATCGCCACGTTAGCAGTGGTTGTTGGTGCGGTGTGGTTCACCGTGCCGCCACTGGTAGGTCAGCTTTCTGAAGCCATCGAATCTGTGCCGGAACGAATCGCGCAGTTCGAACGCCTTCAGACTCGGTTCGATGAACTTGAACAGCAATATCCCATTCTCGAGGAAGTTAAAGAACGTGCGGTGTCGTCCCTAAGTGATTTCATCGCCTCTTTGTCGCAGGGCGTGCTGGCACTTCCTGCCGCAATAACACTGGCCATCTTCGTTGTGACCAGCCTCATGACGTTGTCATTTCTCATGCTCACGAGTTGGAGCACAATCAAGCCCGCAGTGTTTCGACTGATCCATCCGGATCATCGAGCTGTTGCCGAACGCGTCGTCACCTCTGCTGGTGAGCGATTGGGGGCCTATGTGCGCGCCAAGGTGATCATTAGCACCATTGTCGGCATTTGGATGTACACCACTCTGGCTATTCTTGGTTCCCAAATCGCGCTACTCATTGCGATAGTGGCGGCGGTGTTCGAGGTCATCCCACGTATCGGGCCGCTCATTGCCCGCGGATTTATTGTGGTGGCGGTGCTTCCTCTCGGTTGGAAAGCGGTGGCGATAGCGTTTGCCTTGCACATGGTGATAGACAATATCAAGGGGTCCTGGCTGTCTCCGCTCATCGAGGCCCACCAGGTGGAAGTACACCCTCTCACAGCGTTTATCGCAGTGATGGCCGGAGCACTGTTGCTTGGATGGATGGGAGCGCTCATCGCCGTCCCTCTGGCCGCTGTGGTCCAGGTGCTGGTTGATGAAATCGTCATCCCATGGCGATTGCGGCAGTTGAAGCTGGTGGAATATGTTCCAGAGATTGCCGATCAGGAATCAGACGGTCTGTAATCCGATCTCCATTCGAAAACCTGAACCGAAGTACCTCGTCCCACCTCGATCTCCTGAGTCGGGTTGAAGCCTTGCCCTTCGTAATAGCCCACTAACTTGCGATCTCCTCCGGACCAGCAGTCGACACGCATCAGATCGATGCCCTCCCGGATGCTGCGATTGCGGGCACGCTCGATCATCCTCTCGCCGATTCGTTCACCGCGATGGTTGGGTGATGCGATGAGAAGTTTCAGGTATCGTTCTGGTTCTTCGATTACAGGAACGTACGGCATCGGATGGTCGGTCAGTACCGTCGCACCAACAACGTCGCCATCGATCTCCGCGATCTCGACATACCCACTTTCCAGGATTCCGCGTACGAAATTTTCTCTTGCTTCGTTGCCGGTGAACGGCTCGCTGCCCCACTGGGCTTCGCGCCCACGATCCACGAGCCATTCAATATTGTCATCGAACAGCTTCAGCACAGCCTGAAGATCGGATACATCGCCGCCGCGAAAGGTGATCATACTTCTACCTCCGACTGATTTCTTGCAGGTTATCGGAAAAACAACAAGATCGGGGCATGCCGCCCCGATCTTGTTTGGAAAATCGCAGATTATCCGCGTGGCTCAACCAGATCCAGACTCTTGGTCTCGATCACCGGCTGCACCAGATCCAGGAACTCCTGCACCGTCTTGGCGCCTAGATCTTCACCGCTGCGGAGGCGTACTGCCACGCTATCGGCTTCGGCCTCACGACCACCGATAACGAGCATGTACGGAATCTTCTGCAGCTGCGCCTGGCGGATTTTGGCCTGCATGCGACCACTGCCGCTGCTCAACTCGGCGCGGATACCGGCGTCCTTCAGACGCTTCTCCACTTCCTTGGCGAACTCTGTCTGTTCATCCGTAATTGGAATGATCGTCGCCTGTACCGGGGCCAGCCACGCAGGGAAGGCACCAGCGTAGTGCTCGATGAGACCGCCAACAAAGCGCTCCATCGATCCCAGCAGGGTGCGGTGCACCATGGCTGCGCGGTGCTCCTTGCCGTCTTCGGCGATGTAGTTCACATCGAACCGCTCCGGCAGGTTGAAGTCCACCTGAATTGTCGGACCAGTCCACTCGCGACCAAGGGCATCGAGCCACTTGATATCGATCTTCGGACCGTAGAAGGCACCTTCGCCCTCATCCATCTTGTAATTGACGCTAGTCTTCTCGAGCGCTCGGCGGAGGGTTTCCGTGGCTTCGGACCATACTTCTTCGGTACCGATGGCCTTTTCGGGGCGTGTGCAGAGGTATGCCTCGTAGCCGTAGCCGAAGATCTCCGCCATGTACTGCGCCAGCTCGATCACGCCGGCGACTTCGTCGGCTACCTGGTCGTGCGTGCAGAAGATGTGGCTGTCGTCTTGCGTGAAGCCGCGGACGCGCAACATACCGTGAAGTGTGCCGGAGCGCTCGAAGCGATACACCGTACCCAGTTCGGCGAGGCGGATCGGCAGCTCGCGATAACTGTGGACCGTGTTGTTGTAGATCATGATGTGGCCCGGACAATTCATCGGCTTGAGGTAGTAATCCACCTCCTCGATGCTCATCGGGCTGTACATGTTTTCGCCGTAGGTCTCGAGATGGCCGCTGATCTCGTAGAGCTTGCCGCGGGCGATGTGTGGTGTGTAGACCAGATCGTAGCCGCGCTTGAGTTGCTCTTCCTGCTCGAACTTCTCCACTAGATATCGCACCATGGCACCCTTCGGATGCCACAGAATCAGGCCCTGACCAACTTCTTCACTCACGCTGAAGAGATCGAGATCTTTACCCAGCTTGCGGTGATCCCGCTTGGCGGCCTCCTCAAGTTTCTGCAGATAATCGTTGAGCTCTTCTTTGGTGTTCCAGGCCGTACCGTAGATGCGCTGCAGCATCGGACGGTTTTCATCACCGCGCCAGTAGGCACCGGCAACGGATTGCAACTTGAACGGACCGATTTCCTTCGTGCTTTCCACGTGCGGACCGCGGCAAAGATCGAGGAAATCGCCCTGCTGGTACGTCGAGATCGTCTCGTCGTCCGGGAAGTTGGCGATGAGTTCCAGCTTGTACGGATTGTCCTTGAAGATCTCCATCGCTTCCTCGCGGGAGATTTCCTTGCGCTCAAACACCTCGTTCTTGTTCTTGTGCTTGATCATGCGCTTCTCGATCTCCTTCATGTCCTCTGGTGTGAGAGGCCGGGGGAGATCGAAATCGTAGTAGAAGCCGTTGGCAATGGCCGGACCAATACCAAACTTCGCTTCGGGGAAGAGTTCCTGAACGGCTTCGGCCATGAGGTGAGCAGTGCTGTGACGCATGCGCGCCAGTTCATACGCAGCGCGATCCTCTGGATCGACCGCGATATCCATATTTTCTACGTCTTGGTCCTGAGCAACCATGAGTGTGTGGCTCCTTTCGTTGAAGCTCCATTGCGAAAACGAAAACGACCCGGATGTCCGCAAAGGGACGCCGGGCCAGACGTGGTTCCACCCTCATTCCGAAGCTGCAGAAGTGCAGTTTCGCTTGATTCGTGCCTGATATCGGGGGCGAACCGGAACCTGCTAACGGCCAGTGGCCGTTTCACCGTTCTGCTCTCAGGTGGTATCCATATCATCTGCCCGCGAGCCGCTCACACCAAATCGGCTTCTCTGAACGTGGCTGGATGCTGGACGTGTCCTGATCAACGCACATCTTCAATTGAGGTTGAGAGTAGGGCGGAATGTAGCTAAATGTCAAGGAGCTTTCGAATGGAGAATCGTCCACCGCAGCCCGAATACGAGGAACCAGGCACTATCTCTGAAGCGGACTAGCGTGATTGCCCTGAATTCTCGGAATCGTGTCCAATCGGATCGGGGAGATCATTGGTGGAATCAATGGAGTCGAGTTCGAAATCATCCTCAATCACATCAGAATCGGATGATCGTCGAGAAGTGAGTGCAGCAGGCAGTTTCGGCAATCCACGGCGGAGTGAGGCTCCCGCGGCTGCGATGCTCGGGCCGATGGTGGCAGCAGTGCGGTCTCCACCGAGATCCATCCAGCGGCTCACGGCCATGCCACCAGCCAGAACTCCGGCACCGATGCCTGCGAGCACGCTGCTACTGCGACCGCCTTCGAACATAATAGGCTCCGGCTCGATAGCGAT
>JAFAEA010000118.1 GCA_023424355.1 Chloroflexota bacterium
AGTGCAGACCGATGGGAGAGCAAATGGAAATGGCATCGACATCGCCCTTCTCCAGCAGCTCCTCAAACGTCTCGGAGCTGTGCGGCATGTCGTATTTCTCAGCCATGGCAGCGGCTCGACCCGGAACTGGATCGCACACGCTCTGCAGCTTCACCTTGTTCTTCATGTCATCCAGCGCCAGATGCGGCACGATGCCGCGCTGCGCGATGGTGCCGGCGCCCACGATTCCCATTCGAACGATATTGCTCACGGTAATCCTCCAAACAACTGTTTCAACTCGTATGTGGTTGATTGTAGTGTCGAACTCTGGTTTGCGGACGCTACCCGAGTCAACACTCTCGGGAAATTGTGCACGGATCGAAAAAGATCGCCAGCTTCACGATCAGATCTGAATCACATGGCATCCAAATCGAGTTGACAAAAATCTGTGACAAACATCCATGGGGCGTCGTTAGCATAGGCGGTATTGAGCGTTAAGTGTCGGTCCGTAGTTACAGATTTTGCGTACACCCAAAAGTTGAGGAGCAGGAGACGTGGTACCAGTAGTTGTTCGCCCCATGGGTTTCACCGGACGAATTATTGGCAGAACGGTGAATGCCATGGCCATGATGGTTGTGTGGACCGTAAGTTCTACAATTCGGGTTGTCAGCTCTCCCTTTCGATAGGTCCATCTGTCACAACGAATCCCAAATGCCTCCCCCCAAACAACAGTATGTTGTTTGGTTGCCGAGGCAAAAACGCTTCACAAAGGGAACCAAATCTTCGAATTCAGGGTCTAGGTAGAAACGAGTGCGTCCAAAAGGGACGTATCTAACCTGGAGAAATCGTTCATGTTTTCCCGAAGAGCGTTCCTTCGAGCAAGTGCCGGTGCGGCTGTAACCGGCGGACTGTTGAGTCTGAATCAAAGTGCAGCCGCGCAGCAAGACGGGCCACGACTGGGTGATTCCCGCGAGATATTCGACTCATGGTTTGGTCAAGGAGTGTCGGAAAGCCCTATCGGTGCGACATGGATCACCTATGGCGACGGCTCCACGAACACACCGGAATACTCGGTGCTCTTCAATCAGCAAAATCTCGCCGAAAGCATCTGCATCACATTCAAAAACTATGACAATGCCGGCCTGAATCCTGAAGGTGAAATCGGCCAGACACGCTTCTTGCGGCCTGATGCAGATCAGGGAGTCACTATTTATCTCGGTCCGCAAGATCTTTCGTCTACAACATGGGCCGTTACGAATTGGCACAGCCCCTCATTGGCAAGCGATCTCAATCGATCCGGCAATGTGGTCGTTATGGATAAGGTGCCCAATTTGAGCGAGGTCGGTGCAGCAGTGCTTCAGCAAACGTTCATCTCCATGGAAGCCTTCGAAGTCGATCCACTTGAGGGAACCGGGCAGAATCTGGGCCCCCACAACTCGATCGACGATTGGTCAGAATTCGCAGGCACTCCTGTTACCGCAGGCGAGTTCGAGTTCACCAATGGCTATGTGCCCGGAGATTGGCAAGTGAATCCTGGTTCCGTCATCGTGTATCCCTCGCCATCGCTCCCATGGAACGACGGGCAAGCCCTGGTAGAATCCATGCTGCCGACATCCACAACCAGTTGGACGTCTTTCATCCCAGGCAGCCCAGTGACATTCGACTCGATGAGACTCCATGGTCTCGAGACCGCATACGGAAAAATGATCGCTGTTCAGTGGTTTACAGGCGAAGAAGGATCAGATACGTCAACTTCCAGCCGATTGGGTGTCGGCGCCTTCGATTATCAATATCACTTGTCCATCTGATGGGTGTTGAAACATCGCGGGGGTAGAGGGAGTTCCACGGCTCTACCTCCTTTACCAATGGGCGAGGGATTGTGGCAACGATCCGGGAACCGAGAGACCATATCATTACGTCAAATAGGCATACAGATCTATCTGAGGAGGATCGTCAATGTCCACGAATCGACGTCGCTTTATCGCACTTTCGGCGCTCGCCGTATCCGGCAGCAAAATTTCCCCGGCGCTCGCGCGGCAGGGAGAGGTTACCTCAGGCGGAATCGGGCTCACGCTTGCGGATATCCGCTCGATTTATGAAGAACTGCCAGCAGGACAAAGCTTTCAGCCATTTGCTGATCCGGATTTCGGCGCCGCACTGTACATGGATTTCGGCGAAGACGATCTCGTGCAAACAATTTGGGTGGATGGCGAGCTAATCGAAGAAGATGCCCGCCAGTTAATCACCAGCCTATGTCCCGACGATATCGTTCCCACCGCTGAATTCGTGCATCAGGATGCTGCTGGTTCCATTGCGCTTCATATCAGCCAGCTGCTTGTCAGTGATTGGCTGGGGAGCGTCTCGGGAGGAAGAAGTTCGATTCTTGCGTCGTTCAATCTGGTGCCTTCGGGCGGATCGGCACCACCAACAGTCGAGCGGTTTATTCTGAGTGTGCAGCACTGAATCCACTCCGGGTAGCGATTAGAATTTTCCGGCACCGGGGTTCATTGGCATCCAACCGGTCTTGAAGCAATCGATCGTAATCCACGATTTCGGGGACAGAATATTCATACACCTCCTAAGATCATTCGGCAGATCCGTTCGCACATTCCTCAAGAATGTGGTGGATGTGATTTGGTTCATTGTGAGGCTCGTATTCTGGCCCCTGTGGTGGGTGTGGCGAGCCATCGACAAGCTGACGGACTAGCCGGCAATCAGCTCGTTCGCCTTGGCCAGCGCCAGATCCAAACTCTCCACCAGGAACACGCCTTCCCGATCTGTCACTTCAGCTCGCTTCAATTTGGTGGCGACACGGTCATTCGCATCACAGAACAGGACAATCACATTCTTTTGGCGCAACGCGGTGATCATCGTTTCCAGTGCCTGAATGCCGGTAATATCCATGAACGGCACGCGAAGCAGGCTAACAACCAATGCCTTCGGGGTGGTGTCGGTGTGTCGGAGTGCCTGCTCCAATCCATCGACTGCCGCAAAGAAAAATGGACCTTCAATTGAGAAGATCATGACATCACTGGTGGATTCGTCACCGATCTCGGCAGGTGCTGCACTCACCTCGACTGCAGAGGACATTCTTCGCAGGAAATGGAGTGTGGCCAACA
>JAFAEA010000220.1 GCA_023424355.1 Chloroflexota bacterium
GTGCTGAAGCTGAGGCGCACCGTATGCCCTACTTCTCCAGCCGGATCGAACCATTTGCCCGGGAACACCACGGTGCCATGTTCGGCAGCCACTCGGAAGAGTTCATCGCCATCGATGTTATCTGGCATGGTGATCCACACAAAGAAGCCACCATCCGGTTTGCTCCAGTGCACGGATTCTGGCATGTGCTTCTCCAACGCAACCAGCATCGCATCGCGTCGGGCCCGATAGAAATCGCGGCATTCGGCGATGTGCTGTTCCAAATAGTTATCGGCAAGGGCATGATACACCGTGCGCATCATCACGCGATCGTTACTGATATCGCTGACTTCACGGGTGGCGAGAATTGCCGTGGTGACTGCTTCCGGAGCGATGACGTAGCCAACGCGAATACCCGGAGCAAGCGTCTTGCTGAAGGTGCCGAAGTACACCACATCCTCGGAAAGCGAGCGGATTGGCGCTACACCCTCGCCACTATATTGGAGATCGCCATATGGATCATCCTCGAAGATGGCGACATTGAATCGCTCGGCGAGCTCAACCATGCGCTGGCGTCGGTCCAGTGGCAGGGTGGTTCCGGTTGGATTCTGGAAGGTCGGGATGGTGTAGACGATCTTGGCGTGCGGGTTGGCTTCGAGAGCAGCCTCGAGGCTCTCCATCAACATGCCATCGTCATCGCAATCCACGCCGATGACTTCCGCCTCGAAGGTTTCGAAAATCTCGAGAGCACCGAGGAAGGTCGGATTCTCAACGATCACGGCATCGCCCGGTTCGAGCAACACGCGGCAGGCGATATCGAGTGCCTGCGTGGAACCGCCGGTGATGATGACGTTCTCTGCATCGGCCTGAATATCGCGAGCGGAAAGATGGTTCACAATCCATTCGCGGAGCGGTGCATAGCCCTTCTGATCGCCATAGCCCATGGCGGCTTCCTCCCAGGCAAGCTGGTTGGCTTCGCGCATGCGGTCGAGTGGCAGCATCTCGCGGGCCGGAGCACCATCACCGAAGTAGACCGGATCGGCATGAAGTTCCTTCATGCGGAAGATATCGGTCCAGATGCTATCGCCGAAAACCTGGGTACGCCGGGCGAAACGGTCGGAAAGTGAACGGGTGGCAAGCTGATTCATGGGTAAAGATCCTCACGGGTTTGTGATCGAAAGAGAGTCAGGAACAATGGTTCGCTGGCCTGGATCGATCACACCGGCGGGATCGATCAGGCGCGAGTAGGCTCGCGGAAATCCCGCGAGCTGCCCGTAGGGATGTACGCGCAGATAATGCCCGTGGTGAGGAGTGCTCTTCGTGATGTGGAGCGCAGGAAGTGCGCATTAATAAACATCATCAAGACCCTAAGCTGATGGGGAGAAAGCGTAACCTCCCCGATAACGTATCTTCACTATACGAGTTATTGCAGGTATTCGCCACCAGAAAAATGGTTACCGGGAAGATCATCGACTGATGTAGGACTAACGAAGCGACTCCCGCACCTTGAGCACCGCCTCCGCACAGCCGCTATCCATCACCACCGATTTCGCCAGACCACTGGCAAGCACCGCGTGCGTAGACGGACCTCGATGAGAACCGCTGGTAATGGCGATAACCTCGGGAATGGAACGCAGCACATCGAGATCAATGCTGAGTACGCGTTTCCTTAGCGGGTGGTTTACTTCTATGCCGTGGGCATCGACGTATCGACCACAAAGCTCTGCCACAGCATCCAGCTTCTTGAGATCTCGCTGCATGCGGCGGTTCAGCATCCCGTGCTCGACGAACATGGAATCATCCACACTGCCCACTCCCACCAACGCCATATGCAGTTTGCCAAAGGTGCGCCACATTGCCTGCACCTGTTCGTGCTGCGCCATAGAGGTGCGGACAACCTCATCGCTGGTGTACGCCGGAACGTGCAACATGTGCACCTTGCCGTTCAGCCGCTTACCGAGTGCCCGCGTGATTTCCAGCGGTTCGTTCACCCCCGGCGTGGTGGCAACTGCACCCATCATTTGATAGGTTCCAACTCCGGTAAGATCTGCTTGAAACTGGATGGCGCGAACCAACTCTCCCAGCGATCTGCCACCGGTAGTGCCGATCCGTTTGCCACTCGAAAACCAGGTGCTCACTTCCGGTGCCGCGAAATGTGCCATAGCTCGCCGTGTGGCCACAATGGAACCTGACACCTCGCGAACGACAATCGCCCTCCGGAGCCCGAACTCCTCCACCAACTGCGTTTCCAACTCGGTGTCTCGCGGCTCAAAGGCATTCACCGAGATCCGAACAATTCCCTGGTCCCGAGCAGCGGTGAGCATGCGCGAGACGGTTGATCTGGAAATCTGATAGAGATCCGCGATTTCCGATTGCGCCATGCCATCGATGTAATACAACCTGGCAACAGCGGTGAGATGATCGGTGGATTCGGCCACAGGCTCCCGTCCAACTCTTGGCGACTTCTCCCCCAAAGATACACGTGGGGAATCAGTTCGATTCACAATTCGGCACACATTGCCGTGCACAAACATGCATTTCCACCATAATCCGGATGAAGTTTGTCAATGTGAACAAAACGCAATGAACCTGTTATCAGAGTGTCAAAACGGCGAACTTTGCACATATGTGCATGCACGGTGGTTCATTTTGAGATCATTTCGGGCTGATACTGGGGCAACGTTGTTTTGGATTCGAAGTGGAGATTTTTTCAACATGGAAGTCATCGGCCATCGCGGCGCACGTTTTGAAGCACCTGAGAATACGCTGGAAGCGTTTCGTCATGCCATCAGCCTTGGGCTCACTACTGTGGAGTTCGATGTGCACACAACCTCGGATGGAGCCCTCGTGGTGATCCACGACGCCACGGTGGATCGCACCACCAATGGCTCTGGCGCGGTCAACGAGATGACGCTTGAGGAGATCAAGAGCCTCGATGCCCGCTCCATTCATGACTGGTGGCCAGAACCGGTGCGGATCCCCACTCTGTCGGAGGTCCTTACCACAGTTCGCCGCGTGCCGAATATGGAGATCGAGATCAAACGCGATACCGAACGCAATTTGGATCATGTGGTGCAGGGCACCATCACCGAGATTCGCGCCGCCGGTATGACCGATTCCGTGGTGCTGACCTCGTTCGAGCCATATGCGCTCGAATTGGCCCAGAAGCTGGCACCAGAGATCCGCCGTGGATTCATCGCCGATTTCGCGAATCCGGCGAATTGGTATCTGGCACGCAAGTTCGAGGTGTTTAAGGTTGGCATCAACCTCCGCACCGCCACACCAGAAATCGTGCAGCAGGCGAAATCGCTGGGGTATCAGCCAGTGGCATGGCCCTGCAACGATGAGGATGCCGTGCGCAAGGTGTTTGCGTGTGGATTCGAGGAAGTCTGCACCGATGCGCCAACGATCTTCGCACCGCTGCTGCGAGGGGAGAAGCGTTAGCCTTCGGTCATCAAAAAAACAAAAGGTAAACCAGGTGTTGTTTAACAACTGACCGTGATCGTATCATGAGCAGAGGATCAAGTTGCTCGCAAATACTGTTGTTGGTCATTGATAAACAGAGGGAATCACCGTGGTCAGGTTCACGTTGGTGCTGCTGATTGCTGTCAGCAATCTTTTCGGGTTTTCTCAGGTTGCCGCGAATACATCTGAGTCTCAGATAGTCTGTCCCACCGACTTGCCCTCGACTTCGATCTGTCAAACCTATTTGGTGACAGGCGGTGATCTGATGGGCAAGGTCGATGCAATCCAGGTGCAGATTCATCACTTCACCTCTGGAAACGAGGCATCAAAATCATTCCATGTAGTTTCCTTGGAGGGGTATCCATCTGCAAGTGAACGTGGCAGCACTCTCCCAGGCGTGGCACTCGGCGACAAATACGAGTATTTTCCTGCCGCACAAATGACCTCCCTGAACACATCCGCTTCATACCTCAAAGTCAGAGAGGGAAATTTGATCTCGTTGTGGATTGCTTTCGGAGATTCTCCGGATATCGCAACCTCTCTTGTCCTTTCGTTTGCGAAATCCGAGCATCCAGGGAATGCAACTTCAAGCACTTCAGACATGAGTGGTTACATGCCTGCCTTGGCTGCATTGCCGAAAGGACTCGAATCACCAGCACATCTGGAATCAGCGGATCAGTCCAATCCAATTCCCGATAAGTCTGTGAGGACAAAAAGAAGCGAGGGTTCAACGAATGACAAACCTTAGGTTTCCGATACGGAGAAACCTGTGAGAACCACAAGATCGGGCGCCCCTGTACAGACAAAAACTCCGCCCCCCACACAAGCACCCAAAAGCAGCAGTAAACCTTCCAGTGGACGTGGGACGCTTGAGATCGTGGACATTTCCGGAAAGGACGCGGGAATAGGAGACGGGACGATCTACATTTACGTGGAGGTTGTGAACAACACCGGCAAAAGCCTC
Organism: Chloroflexota bacterium; assembly: GCA_023424355.1. Taxonomy (GTDB): domain Bacteria; phylum Chloroflexota; class Chloroflexia; order Thermomicrobiales; family UBA6265; genus UBA6265. The sequence continues at coordinate 4,409 of JAFAEA010000220.1, forward strand.
GACTATGTGCAGGTTGATGTTGGGTGTCGCGATGCAATTGGGAGCGTTGTTGGCACCGGCATAGCCAACTATCTGGGGCTCGCACCAGGTGAATCTGCTGTTCTCACAGGAATAGTTCTGGAAGTTCCGGACTGCAAAACGATCTACGGAAAGATCAATCCAATAACTAATTAGCCTTCGGTCATCATCTGGATCGCAATCTCGCGGGCACGGTCGACGTCGGTCGGCGCGAGGTCGCCTTCGATGACGAGATCGCGTAGATGATCCTTAATCTCGGCGATCCAGCGACCAGGCGGTCGATCGAACATCGCCATGAGTTCGGTGCCATCAAGCGGGCTCTGAATTTCGTTCAGGGCCTGCTCCTCTTCCAGCCGGGCGATGTGCTGGCGTAATTGCTCCACCCGTTCGCGAGCCTGGCGCTGTTTGTGCGCCTTACCGCTGGTAACATCGGCCGCAGCGAGATCGATAAGATCGTGCAGTACAGGTCCAGCTTCGAGCGCAAGACGGCGAACAGCGGCATCGGTCCAGGTTTTGGCATCGTACACACTTGGGCGCTGATGCAGCTCAACCATGAGCGAAACATTTTGTTCGGTCTTCTTATCGGCCTTAAGGTTGCGCAGCAGCTTACGCGCATTGCGACCGCCCACCAGTTCGTGACCGAAAAAGTGCACTTCTCCCCGCTCATCCACGGAGCGTGTGAGCGGTTTGGCGGCATCGTGAAGCAGGGCAGCCCAGCGCACCATTGGGCGATTAACGCTCTGCGCAACCACACGCTTTGTGTGCTCCCACAAGTCCTTCTCACGCCACGGTCCCTGATGGCTGAATGCTTCCTCGGCCAGAGGCTCGAGCTCTGGCAATGCGATGGTGAAGAGTCCGGTATCCAACAACACCTGCAGACCATCGCCGGGGTATTCACCAACCAGCAATCGGGTGAGTTCGGCGTAAATGCGCTCCTTGCTAATGAATTTCAGCGTGAAAGCCTGCCGGGACATGGCATTGAAGGTATTGGTTTCGATGGTGAACCCAAGTTGGCTCACGAACCTGGCAACGCGCAAAAGCCGTAGCGGATCCTCGCGGAAGCGTTCATCCGGATCCCCCACGGCGCGCAGTGTGGCGATCTCGATATCGGCCCGACCGTAATACGGATCGATAATCTCGCCCGTGGCCACGTTAATGGCGATGGCGTTCACCGTCACATCTCGCCGACCAAGATCCGCCAGAATGTTGTCGCCGAACTGTACCTCGGGATGGCGATCCTCCGGGAGATAGTGCTCGCTGCGGAAGGTGGTGATCTCAACCGGCAAGTGCTCATCCTCAACCGGGAGCACGACGCCGATAGTGCCGAATTTCTCGCCGATGTCGTAGATGGACACATCGGGCAGCGATTCCCCGATGGCGCGTGTTTCCGGTGGCAGGGCATTGGTGGTGAAATCGAGATCGGCTGGCGGAATACCGAGGAGCAGATCACGCACAGGACCACCTACCAAATAGAGATCCTTACCGGCATCGGCAAATGCTGCCGCCAAAACCCGCA
>JAFAEA010000321.1 GCA_023424355.1 Chloroflexota bacterium
CAGCCAGAACCTTCTCGGTATAGATGTGTTTGCCGGCCGCGATCACCCTCTCCATTACTTCTCGATGGACCGATGTAGCGGTGGTGATGATGACGCCATCGATGGAATCATCAGCCAGCAGCTCATCCAAATCGGCAACGGCCGGCACATTCCAGGTTTCGGCAGCCTTTGCGGCGCGATCAGCATTGTCATCCCATACAGCAACGAGCTCGGAATGAGGGTTGTTACTGCAATCGCGAGCGTAATCGTTGGCATGTACATGCCAGGCGCCAACAAGGGCGATGCGAAGATTGCGGTCTGTCATGTTGCTCTCCAGTATTATCGGGCGTGAGTAACGGCGCGCGATTCAAATGGATCGTGCGCCGTTTCAGCATATCGCGAGTTGTGAATTCCGCGAGTGTTTTTCTGTTACTCGTCCGAGCTGGCGTTGGCCGAGGCGTCCGCAATCTGGTTCACCACATCGGCATTCGCCAGGCTGGTCGTATCGCCCAGTTTCTGACCGGTAGCGATATCGCGCAGCAATCGTCGCATGATTTTGCCAGAGCGGGTCTTGGGAAGATCCGGTGTGAACATGATGCGCTTCGGCTTGGCGATCGGGCTGATCTTCTTCGCCACGTGATTGCGAAGCTCGTTGCCGAGCTCCTTATCGTCGGACGGAGCGCGATTCTTCAGCGTCACGAATGCGAAGATCGCCTCACCGGTGAGATCATCCGGCTGGCCGACCACAGCCGCCTCGGCCACGAGATCGTGGCTAACGAGGGCGGATTCGATTTCAGCGGTGCTCAAGCGGTGACCGGAGACGTTCATCACATCGTCCACACGGCCGAGCAGCCAGAAGTAGCCATCTTCGTCGCGCATGGCACCATCGCCGGCGAAGTATTTGTCGCCGAACTTGCCCCAGTAGGTATCAATGTAGCGCTGATCATCCTTGTAAAGCGTGCGCAGCATGGATGGCCACGGCTGCTTGATGACCAGGAATCCACCGCGACCAAGCGGTACGGATTCGCCGTTTTCATCGACCACGTCCGCCACAATTCCCGGCAACGGCATCGTGGCCGAACCTGGTTTGGTGGTGGTGACGCCTGGCAGCGGGGAGATCATGATGGCGCCAGTCTCCGTCTGCCACCAGGTATCCACAATCGGGCAAGTCTCATTACCGATGTGCTTGTGATACCAAATCCAGGCTTCCGGGTTGATCGGCTCACCCACCGTCCCGAGCAATCGCAACGAGCTGAGATCGTGCTTGTCGGCGTGCTGGTGACCTTCCTTCATGTGGGCGCGAATGGCTGTTGGGGCACAGTACAGAATAGTGACCTTGTATCGCTCCACAATGTCCCACCAACGGTCCGGACCCGGATAGGTTGGCACACCTTCGTACATCACGCTGGTGGTGCCGTTGGCGAGTGGTCCGTAGCAGATGTAGCTGTGACCGGTCACCCAGCCGATATCGGCTGCGCACCAGTAAACATCATCGTCCTTAATATCGAAAACGATGCGATGGGAGTGGGATACGCCAGTGAGGTACCCACCAGTGGTGTGAGCGATACCCTTCGGCTTGCCCGTTGTACCGGATGTATACAGCAGATAGAGGAGGTCCTCGCTATCCATTGGTACAGCTTCATGTTCGGTGCTCTGGCGATCCACGATATCGTGCCACCAGAAGTCGCGCCCCTCTTCCATGTGCACATCTTCACCGGTGCGCTTCACCACCAGCACCTTCTCAATGGAAGGAGCACCCTCGATGGCTGCATCTACGTTTGGCTTAATAGCACTCGGGGCACCGCGGCGGTAGCCACCATCGGCAGTGATTACGATCTCGGCTTCGGCATCGTTGATGCGATCGCGAACAGAATCTGCACTAAAGCCACCGAACACCACGGTGTGCGGGGCACCGATGCGGGCACAGGCCAGCAAGGCGACGACCAACTCAGGGATCATGGGCATGTAAATGACCACACGATCGCCCTTCACCACATTCAATTCGGTGAGAGCATTGGCAAGCTTGCAGACTTCGTCTTTCAGCTCGGTATAGGTAATAACGCGCTGATCGCCCGGCTCGCCTTCAAAATAATAGGCAACCTTGTTTCCGCGGCCTTCATTGACGTGGCGATCGAGACAGTTGTAGGCAACATTTATTTTGCCGTTGGTGAACCATTTGGCGTGGGGCGCATCGCTCCAGTCAAGAACCTTGTCCCACTTCTCAAACCAGTGAAGCTTCTCGGCCTGCTCGGCCCAGTAGGCCTCGGGGTCGGCAGCGGCACGTTCATACTCGGCCATGCTGTTCACATTCGCGTTGGCGGCGAAGTCTGCCGGCGGCGGAAATGTGCGATCTTCCTGCTTGATAACCTGTACAAAATCTTGAGACGATGTGTTTTTGTCGGACATTTCCGCCTTCACCTCTTGTGCACATCCATTAAAAGAATGTGGCCACCCACTAATAGCGCTCTTTGATCATTGCAGCGGCAGTGCATACAGTCGGTTATCTTCATCGGTAACACTCCCTGACTTTACAACGAAGCGTGCGAAAGCGCACGTTTGCACAAGAAAACAGTTCAAAACAGTGCATAAGGCTACATAGCTTCTATACTAGGAGCACGATTCGATACGATGGGTATCGATGGCTCCAACAGACAAGGTCGAATAATGTCCCCCACAGTTCACATGATTGTTGGTAGCGCTACGCTACTTCTGTTTCTCCTGAACGCGATTATGTACGGAATCGAAATGGTGAAGGGTCAGGCTGTTGGCTACCATCGGCTGGTAAGCATCAGTGCCGCCACGGGCTTGCTGCTGCAGTACGCACTCGGTTTCATGCTGCTGGGCGATAACCACAAGATCACCTGGATGCACTGGGTGCTCGCACTTGTCGCGATTCTGCCGGTCGGCCTCGAGCATGGTGGCACTGCAAACCAGCCGAGCTTCCGCAAGAAGTCGATGATGGGACTGGCTGCTTCCATTGTCACATTTGTGATTGTTCTCGCCGTGTACGCGATCGGCGAAATGAACTAAGCCGTGAACTCCACAACATCCAATTCTTCGACTATTGATATCGCCATTATCGGCGGAGGCGTAGCCGGTTCTTCTGCAGCCATTGTGTTGCAGAGGGCCGGTTATTCCGTTGCCCTCATCGAACGCGAAACTGTGTTTCGCGATCGAGTTCGCGGCGAGGCCTGCCACCCCTGGGGCGTAAAAGAACTCATCGAGCTCGATCTCAAGACGTTTGTGGATCGCGCTGGCGGTGTAGAACTGCCCCGATGGGCGAGATACAAGCAGCGCGAGCTGGAGATGAGCTTCGAGTGGGGAGCGGCGTTCCCGGGCTCGCCTCCCGAGCTCGGTTTCAGCCATCCAAAGCTCCAGGAATCACTGCTTCAAGGGGCAATCGCTGCCGGAGTACGGGTGTTCCGCCCAGCTTCGGCCGATATCGCTCGTCACAACGACGGCTGGCTACTTCAGATTCAGGAAGATGAGGTCACAACATCGATCCACGCGAGCTTCCTTATAGCCGCCGATGGCAAAACTTCATCCACTCGCAAGCTCTGGGGAGGCGAATCGCTGGTGGATCCGCATCATCACCAATTCGGCGGGATGTTGGTGCGCGGTATCGATCTGCCACGAGATACTGCCCATCAGGGATATCACGAGAATGGCTTCACCATGGTGTTCCCTCAGGGCGATGACGCGTGGCGACTCTACTACGTTTGCTCAACAGAGGAAGCACGCCAGTTCGCTGGCGAAGAGCGCGTGACCCGTTATATGGAAGCCTGTGCCGCCACCTTGCCACCGGGAGCGCTGGACAATGCTGAGCCGGCCGGCCCACTCGCCTTCTTCCCAAACAGCCATGCTGGTGCCTCAAAGATCCACGGACCACGTGCAGTCGCGATCGGTGATGCAGCGGGTGCCGGAGATCCCTCGCAAGGACACGGCATGTCTTTGGTTTGGAGAGATGTGCGAGTGCTGCGCGATCTGCTGGCGTCGCACGGGTTCGAGGATGCGCCCATATCCTTCGCTGCGGCACGTCGTGAGTATGAGCACGTGCTCCGCACACACGCTGCCTGGGTGGCACCACTCACTGTCGCCTTGTTTAAAGAAGATCGACAGTTGCAAGAACAGGTGGATCTCGCCCGGGAAGAGGATGGTTCGGCGTTGGGATACGCGGGAATCTTTGCGAACGGACCAGATAATCTCCCGACCGATAACACTGCCAAAAGCCGCTTCTTCGGTGAGCATCTGACACAAAACCCTGTTGAAATACCCTTAACACTCGACAAATACGAATAAACTGTGCATATTTGTCACAGGTGTATTTGGCGAACGTACATCTGGTGACCATTTCAGACATGGCTTAGGCTTGCTGTAGTGCACTTTTTGGATCAGGTGCATCGCCTGAATTTTGGAGTAGTGCGGCCACAGAAGTTCTGGAAAATACCAGATACGCGCCAAGGGAAATCGCCGCGGGAAACGGCGATACAAGGAGGAGTTGGCGACGATGCGAGTTACACGGGTGGCATTTGCCGCCATCATGTCTGCAGTAATCGGATTGGGCGCGTTGGGCATGGCACCCGCCGCGGCTGAGAGCGCACAGGCA
>JAFAEA010000345.1 GCA_023424355.1 Chloroflexota bacterium
CCTCACACGTTCCGCCACAGTTACGCCATGCACCTGACAATGAGTGGCATTCCTCCGCGCGTCCTGCAATCCCTGCTGGGACACCGTTATGCAAGAAGCACCGAGATTTACACCCGCGTTTTTTCGCTGGACGTCCTTACAGGAAGTGGCCTGTCTTTCACCTGCGATCCACAGCGTGCAAAACAACTTCTCGGATACCCTGAACACATTAATGATGAGTAATAATACACACTATTAAACTGTTGCCAGCACGCAATTGTACGGTTATACTTTCACCACAAAAGATTGTGTATTATTACACACTATTTATCCGGGAGGATTTTGTGATGGGAAAAATCATTACAGTTGCAGGGCATAAAGGCGGCATAGGCAAAAGCACCGTGCTTTGTTCCTTATGTGTCTGTGCCATCAGGAAAGGGAAAACAGCCTGTTTCCTGGAAACAGACTCGCAGGGAAGCATCAAGGACTTCATCGAGGAACGTAAAACCAACGAGCGGCTGTCTGAAATACCGTATTTCGAGTGCTACACAGATATTCCGGCGATGGCACGAAAACTGGCTGCCCGCTTTGATTATGTGTTTGTTGATACGCCAGGAATGAAATCTCCGGCCTTCGTTAAGGCACTGAGTTGTGCTGACATTCTGTTCACATTCATTGAGCCAGGAGCAGGCATCGAGATCAACACGCTGGGACGGCTGGTTTTCGACATTAAAACAGCACAGGCCGGAGTCAATCCGTCAATGAAAGCATGGATTGTCCTGAATAAGTGTTCAACTAACCCGTCAGACAGCGAAGCGTCAGAACTGCGCCGACAACTCAATGATGATCCTGACTGGCTTCCGGTTCCCCGCCAGCGTATCTATATGCGTACCGCGCATAAAAAAGCCTATAACAGCGGTATGGGAGTACATGAATACGATGATAAACGGGGAAACAAAGCCCGTGGAGAGATTGAATTACTGTTAAAAGAAACGGATGTTCTGTAATGTGTATTATTACACACTATAAGCGATGATATACTCACATCATTAATAGTGTGTATAATTACACACCTTACTAAAAACAGGATACCGAATCTAATGGCAAAGCTCCCAAAGAAAATTGATCAGGAAATTAAACCGCTGGATTTACGCCAGTTTGTAAGTTCTGCTGCACAAAAACCAGCATCGGCATCCGCAGTAACGCGTATAAATCTGACTATGACAGATGATGATCTGGATACAGCGCAGGTGTTCCAGAACGAGTACGGCGCCAGCCGTGCTGAAGTAATCAGAGCAGCACTGGCAGCGTTACGTCTGGTATCAGCAGAAGAACGCCGGAGGCTGTTTGATGATATAAGGAAAAACAGCCCGAAAGCAGGAAGACCAACCGTGAATAAATAGTGTGTTTTATTACACATCATTAAAGGGGATAAAAATATGCTCATAAAGATCATTAAATCTGTATTCAATTTTTACATGCTCTGTGTGCAGCCTTTACTTGGATTATTTCTCGTGGGTTATAGTGTGTGGAGATTTTCAGATAAGGGTATCTGTACAGCAGACAAGGTTATCTGTGACACATCAGTATTACTGGAACCAGCATCGTATTTTGTCATCGGAACTGTTGTTTTGTTTGTATGGTACATAGCCTGGCAGGCAGAACGCTCTAAAGAAGAAGACTTTAAATCAAGCATAAAACCAGAAGATTTTGTGAAGTGAGACATGGTTATGTTTGATTTTTATATGAGGTATATAAGATGACGGGATATAGATTCCTTTTGATTTTATGTGGCGCTTATCTTAACCTTTTTATGCTGTTGGCATTTTACTTATTACCTGACGAAGAGAGTAAATCAGTTGGGATTTTATTATACTTAACTTTCGGTTTCTCTCTGCCATTGATGTTTATCTGCTATAACTGGAATAAAAATTCTGAATGATACTTAAGCCAGTGAATGAGTGGGCTTAAAAAGAGATAAATATATGAACCTAAAGAGCATCAAATCTGTATTCAATTTTTACATGCTCTGTGAAGCGATGAAATGAGATGGACTATAATCCTCACCGTAGGAATTTAACTCTATGGAACAATGCATCTTTGATTTAAGCGTTATAAGCTATAATCCAGTTATTACATGGACTGTACCAGTTGTATTTTTCTTTTTAGTATTGCTGGCTGGTATAGTATTTAATATTGGCAGGAAAAGTAATCTGATCGTTTTTGTCCTGGCAATGTTGCTCCCAGTAACAACGGTTTTCATTTTTATGTTACTGGGCGGTAAGATCGATATGTGCTGAACCGTTGCGGTCGTCCGATTCTGATTCTTTCTCGTTGGTTACAGTATTATTGGCACTATTGTTTTGTTTGTATGGTATATATAACGTATGCCTATAAAAAAGCCCTGAAGGGCTTTTTTTTACTCTTCATCATCCCACAGGAACTGACAGAAATTTTCACTCCCCACCATCATAGTTCTATTGCATTCATAAAATCATCGTTCAGATAAAGATCTTTTACTGTCCGAAAATTAAAAAGAGCGATATGACAATTATCTAACCAACTTTCGAGTGCATCAATAGAAGGAGTATCATTATCTTGCAAATAATAAATAACACATACAGGCTTCTTTTTTCTAAAAGAAAAAATCAAAAAAGGTACGGTTATTTTATTTAACTCTTTAAAATCATGGTAAAATAAATCAGTCCCATATTCTGCAAGAGGAAAAACAAACTCTGTCAATTTAACTCTGGCAAGAGGAATCATACCTTCAGGACATAATCTTGTCAGATGGCTAAAGAACTCTAATTCTTCATCACTCATTAACTGACGTAACTTGGTATCCATATTTTCTCTCTTTTTCCAAAAACCCCGTGTAGCGGCTGGCGTAGACACTCAAATGTGCACATTTGTAGTGGCTA
>JAFAEA010000393.1 GCA_023424355.1 Chloroflexota bacterium
GAAGGTCTTGCCTTCCGGACCAACATACTCGCTGGCCGGGCGGATGAGGCGATTCACCTCTACCTGCTCCAGCACGTGAGCGCTCCATCCTACGCTGCGGCTGATTGCGAACGCAACCGGGAAGAAATCGCCCGGCAGGCCAACCGCGCCAAGCACCGCGGCACTGTAGAACTCCACATTGGTGTAAAGCTTGCGACCTGGCTTTCGCTCTTCCAGCTTCTCCAGCGCCTTTTCTTCGGTCAATCTGCTGAGCTCGAAGAACTCAGGCGTGCTGGCCTGCTGCGCCATACCGCGCAGCACCTCTGCGCGAGGATCCTCCGCCTTGTACACGCGGTGACCAAAGCCCATCAGGCGTTCACCGCTATCCAGGGCGTTGTCCAGCCACGGCTCCACGTTCTCGGCTGTGCCAATCTCGTTGAGCATGTCCATCACCTTGGCCGGGGCTCCACCGTGGGCGGGGCCCTTCAGCGCGCCGATGGCGCCAACGAGGCAGCTGGCGATATCCGAATTGGTGCTGGCGATAACGCGGGCGGTGAAGGTGCTGGCGTTCAGGCCATGATCGGCCAACAGCACGAGATAGCCATCGAGGCCCTTCCACTCGCCTTCGGACGGTTCCTCCCCTGTGAGCATGTACAGGAAGTTCTGGGCGGTGTTAAGATCGGCTCGGCCCTGAACCGGTTCCTTCCCTTCGCGCAGGCGATAAAACGCTGCCGCGATTGCAGGGAATCGGGCAGCGAGTTCAACTGCTTCTTCGAATGTTGGGGTGCTTTCAAACTTCTCGCCACTCTGGGCACCAAGAAGCGATACGCCGGTACGAAGCGCATCCATCGGGTTGGCTTCCTTGCTAACCTGACGCAGACCTTCGATCACCGCCTCCGGAAGCTCTCGATTTGCACCCATGAGGGCGTTCATTTCATCGAGTTCCTGCTGATTAGGCAGGTGACCTTTCCACAGCAGGTGAGCCACTTCCTCGAACGTAGCCTTACCAGCCAGTTCATGGATATCGTAGCCGCAGTACACCAGCTTGCCATCGGAACCAAAAACGTGGCTCAACGCGGTGTTGGCGGCAACGACAGTATCCAGACCGTTTACCATAATGCCAGTCGTCGAATTATCGGTCATACAAGAAGCTCCTTTGGTTCCCGTGATTCGGTTAACGTACTTACGCGGCGGTCTCGCCCACGCGTTCATCCGCACACCCTAACTGATGTTGCATCTGTCCATGCTATCACTATTTCCGCATATGGTCAGGGAAATCGTGGGGCTAATTATCTATTTGGATTGCAACAATTGCGGCAATTTAGCGATACAAAATACTGCACGCAATTCGTTACCTCAGTTTCCAACTCCTCACGTGCTGCCAACTGAGATCGTGCCACCACTCGCCGAACCAGTCCGCGCTGTGGAATCGGAACAACGTGACATATTCCGCGGTGAACGATTCGCTATATGGAATCTGAAGCTCACGAAGGAATGCCTCCACTTCGTCGCGGAGGTCCTCCCGCGCACGCAGATCGTGAGATGCCAGCGAGAAGTGCGCCCAAAATTTCTCGGGCACAAATGGCTTGCTCCACTCGCCCTCACGGTATGCAGTGATTGGCGCAATGGTTTCGTTGACCAGTGTGGCCAATTCGTGCAGAGGCCGATTTGTATCGCCGTTCTCGAGGCGGTCGATGTCGTAAAACACACAATCGGGTTTCCGGGTCACACCGGCATTGAATATCGGGAACGATTCCACCTCGCTCAGCACAGGTTCCAACAGCGCGATGAACTCCCCAGCATCGGCTTCGCTCGGCACTGCTCCGGCCAGAGTGGCATGCGGAGCGAACGCCGCCGCCGATACAATGCCGAATTGCCGCTTGCATAGCTCGGTTATCTCGGCAATCGCCTTGCATGTAACAGGATCCGGACGGAGATAGACTCCCCAGGTGAACTCGGTCATAGCGCGCTCCTCAACAATCGTCGGCAAAAACATCCATGTTCGTGATGGTAACGCATGCTTCTCACGAAGCGATCTGATAGTCATGAAGTGTCGCTATCGAAAAACTCTATGAATTCAATGATTATCGACCTATTGCCTCATTATGTTCATTGACATGGATAACCCTTTGCTGCATCATGCAAGTTCTGTTTCGGAGACCCATGCAATTGTGTGCACGCACATTTACGCAGAACTTAACGATTGAGGCTCGTGGGTCGGCCTATCATCGTCGGGGCCAAGCGTGGCCATCGTTCGAAAACCCTGGGGAGGGAAGATCTATGAAACGTCGTGATTTTGTGGGTAGCTCGATTGCAGTTGCCGGTGGATTCACCCTACTGAACCGTGCGGTAAGCGCTCAGGATAGCGCCCAACTGGTGTTCTCCACCTGGGGTAACCCGGGCGAACAGGAACTGCAGAAGGACTTCACGAAGCAGATCAGCGATGCACACGATACCTTCGATGTGGAGTATCGCGGCATTCCCACGGACTACTCGACCAAAATTCTCACCCAACTCAATGGCGGCACCGCGCCAGATATGTTCTACGTAGATGTGCCAGTGATGAGCACCTACGTCGGCAACGGATCCATCCAGGATCTCACGCCGTACCTCGAAAGCGATGCCAGCGTCATCAATCCAGACGATTTCGCCGAGGGCCTCTGGGGTACTGCCCGCACCGAGGACGGCAAGATCTTCGGGCTGCCGGTCGATTGCAACCCATACGTGCTCTGGTACAACCAGTCGCTGCTGGAAGAAGTCGGTATCGAAAAGATGCCGGCCCAGATGTTCCTCGATGACGAATGGACCTGGGAAGCCTTCACCGATATCTGCCAGAAGCTGGTCGATGCTGGCCGCACCGGGTACGTGCTGGATGCCGGCTGGGACGATCGCTACGCGTGGACCAGCGCCAACGGCGCCACGCCATACACCGATGGCAAGTACACCGGCCACGAGGACGAGAAGTTCGTGGAAGCCATCAAGTTCCAGGTAGATAACGTGCGCAACGGACTCTTCAGCTTCAGCGGTGTGCTGCCAGAAGGTGCCGGCAAGGATGCTCTGGTACAGGGCGGAGTCGCCGGCTTTGCCGCCTACGGACGTTGGATTGCCCCGCAGGTTCGCGATCTGGATGCAGTGTTCGATATCGTGCCATTCCCGAGCAACACCGGCGAAAAGTTGAATCCGCACCCGATCGCCTGCGCCATGATCACCATGAACGCCGCAACCGAGCACCCGGATGAAGCCTTCCAGTTCATCAACGATTGGGTTTCCTCCGATGGCCAAACCATGCGTCTGGCGGGTCCAGGTAATGCTGTTCCTTCCATCGAGGGTGCAGAGGATGTTGTGCTGAACGATGAGTTCCCCGAGCACCGCCAATTCCTGCTGGATACTCGCGAAACCGGTTTCGTGATCTACAACGAAGAGGCCGCCGTTCCGGGCGTGATGGGCGAAATTAACGCCAATTTCGAAATCATGTTTGTTGAGGATGTCGATGTTCAGGAGCAACTGAACGAACTCGCAGGCAAGGTCAACACCATGATCGAAGAAGCCGGCGCGTAGTCCACGTGATTTACGGATGGGCCAGGAGTTGTTTCTCCTGGCCCGTTCTATCCGTTAGTGAGTCTCATTATGCAAATGTCACCACTTGCCGTTCCAAACGGTGTGGATAAGATCGCTCCGGCCAAACGCCGGGGCTATATTCGCAACCAGCTAGATCTCCTCCGCAGCCGCCGCTCCCGCAAGGATGCCGTGTGGGCGTTTCTGTTTTTGGCGCCGCAGCTCATCGGTCTGTTGGTTTTCTGTGTCTATCCGGTATTCGATGCCTTTCGCATCTCGCTGACCGATTGGACCGGGTTTGGCGCCTACAACTATGTCGGCCTCGAAAACTATCGCGATCAACTCGCCGATCCGGTTTTTCGCAAAGCGCTCAAAAACACCGCGCTCTTCACGTTGATTGGTGTTCCTGGCTCGGTTATTGGCGCGTTTGTGTTGGCGGTGGCCGTGAACAGCATTCGCGGACGCATGATCTATCGTGTCATCTTCTTCCTGCCCACCGTTACGAGTTCCGTCGCCATTTCAATGATCTGGATGCTGATGCTCAATGGTCAGTTCGGCCTGGTGAATAGCTGGATCGAGCGGGTATTCGGTGTACAGGCGCCAAACTGGTTTGTGGATAAAGCCTGGGTGATTCCCACCATCGCGCTGATCGCTATTTGGCAATCCGTGGGTTACAACATGGTGATCTTCCTCGCGGGGCTTCAGGGGATTCCGCGCACGTATTACGAAGCCGCCTCACTCGATGGTGCCGGCCGATGGCGACTCTTCCGCGATATCACCATTCCGTTGGTATCGCCCACAACATTCCTCGTCACTGTTCTCTCGGTGATTGGTTCGTTTCAGGTTTTCGATTTCATCTATGTCGCCACGGGTGGTGGCCCCGGATACGCCAGCCGCACGATGGTTTTCCACATCTACGATTTGGGTTTCGGCGAATTCCAGTTTGGCTTGAGCTCTGCTTCCGCCATCATCCTCTTCGGCATCATTCTCGCCTTCACCGCCTTCCAGTTCTGGGGTCAGCGAAAGTGGGTGAACTATGACATGTAGCCAACGAACCGGGGAGGTCACCACATCATGAGCACGCATTCGAATTCAACTGTCGATCCGGGAAGCATCGCCACGGCAAACGAAAACCCGGTGCTTCGCATCGGAAGCAAACTGCTCACCCACGCTTTGTTGATCGTGCTTTCAGCCACCATGCTGCTGCCGTTTCTCTGGATGGTGCTGACGGCGTTCAAGAGTCAGCCGCAAACATTCAGCATTCCGCCGACTCTGTTGCCAGATCCGTGGATCTTCACCAACTTTGCCGATTCCCTCAGCGCCATGCCGTTTGGTCGCGCGTACTGGAACTCGTTCTATGTGGCCGTGCTCACGGTGATTCTGCAGTTGGCCACCTGCTCCATGGCGGCATATGCCTTCGCCCGTATCGAGTTTCCGTTCAAGGAACTCATCTTCGGACTCTTCCTCGCCACCATGATGATTCCGGGGCACGTCACCATCATCCCGCTTTACCTCATCATGCGCGATTTGGGATGGCTGGATACGCACCTTTCACTGATCATTCCATCCGGATTGTTCTCAGCGTTTGGTGTGTTTCTCCTGCGCCAATTCATGAAAACGATGCCGATTGAGCTGGAAGAAGCGGCATTCCTGGAAGGTGCCGACAGGGGAAGAATCTTCCTGCAAATCACTCTGCCGTTGCTCAAGGCACCACTGGCCGCGTTGGCGGTGTTCACCTTCCTCGGAAGCTGGAACTCGCTGTTCACGCCGAATATCTTTCTCTCTTCCGAGAAGATGTTCACCGTGCCGCTGATGCTCAACTTCTTCAAGGGCATGTACGTCACCGATTGGACGCTTCTGATGGCCGGTGCCACGATTGCGGTGATCCCGGTTTTGATCGTGTTTCTGATCGGACAAAAGTATATTATCGAAGGAATAGCCCTCACCGGCATCAAGGCATAGCAAACTGCTTCTCAGGAATCCGCCATCGAAGGTATTCTCATCCGGTCGATGCTGTGCCAAATCACTGCAAACGACTGTCGCTGGAGGATACCGCGTGGACGAGCAGGAACTGCTAGGGCAGTTTCATCACAATCAGAGTCTGTGGCTGGCGCGGCTCGCTACTGGCGAGCTGCACCCGCCTGTGCCGGGCAGACGGATTCAGACAGCCGACGGCTCCTTCGCCGTGATGCCCGGACGCAGTGGTGTGGTGATGCTGCCGATGAATGCCGATCTCGATACCACACTGGCCGGCCATGCAAAATCGCTCGTCTGGATGCGCGAAATGCGCGCCCGCGATCTGCTGGTATGGAGCATGAACCCAAATCCACCACTCGATCTCCGGTTGCTGGCGCAAGGCTATCGCGTGGGATTCGAACCATGGTGGATGACGCGCGATCTCACCGCACCCATCGATCAACCGGAACACACCATTCTTCCAGCGACCGAATATGATATCGAAGCACTTCTGGAAAGCGATATCCCCTATGTGGTGCGGGAGCAGGTTCCGGCCATGCGGCATCTCCTGCAACAACCAGGTGCACCACAGGTGGTGTGGCTGGTAGCGCATGCTCAGAGGCAGGTGGTGGGTCACGCAATTGTGCATATGGATGGCGGCCACGCCGGCCTGTTCAATGTTGGCGTAACTGGCAGATATCGCCATCGTGGTGTGGGGATGTCACTTACACTCGCCAGCATGCAGGTGGCTCGGGATCTCGGCGCCAACACCATGAATCTCAACAGCACCCCCATGGGCAAGAACATGTATCAACGAGCCGGATTCGTGCAGGTTGGCGTGGGACAAACCTGGAACAGAATCGGACCTTCGGTCCATCGCGATGCGCCACTCATGGAGCAACGAATCGCCATGGCGGTTGGCACCGGCAACATCGCCGATATTCACGATGTGCGCGTGATCAACACCTTGAGTTGCGGTTTGACGTCGCAGGAACTCGCGGCAAGATTTGGTCAGGTGGAATCGCTCCGTTATCTCATCAATCAGGGTCAGGTGCCGGATATCATCTCGCTATGGCGTACAGGATTGAGAGATGAGGCGATCGCAGCCGCGCAAGATGCTCGTGCTCGCGAACTCGTCACCGGAACTCAGCGCGCCTACCCCATCCACCATGCGGTGGAGATGGGTGCCGGCACGCTGGTATTGGCGCTCATCGATGCCGGCGCCAGCCTGAAATCCCGCGATGGCGAGTACAATGCCACCCCGCTGGATTGGGCGCACGCCACCAACAAACCCACCATTGCCCGGATTATCCATCGCGCTGGCGGTAGATAGCGCTTTTTGCACCGCTCGCTTCGGTACAATCAGGGCAATCAATTATTCGTTCGTACTCAGGGTACCCATCATGGAAACTTTCATCGTCATCCTCGTACTCATCATTCTCTTCGTTTTGCTTGCGGGAGCTGCCTGGTTCTTCGGCAAGGAAGCCGGTCCTGGCTCCAATACCGCCTGGATCACTGGCACCCGCCAGATCCGCAGCATGTTCTCCCAGGTAGGATCGCGCGAGGCGCCGTTCACCTCCCGATCACAATCCAACGCAGTGATGGTGGATGACTCCCGCATTCACGAGCTGGCCGAGGAGCTCCGTGAGGAAATCACCCGCACCCTCGCCATCGGCGAAGGTTTGGAGAACCGACTTCGCCTGCTGGAACACGAAATGGGCCAGACAAAATCCCTGCCAGAATCCATCAGTGCGCGGGTGAAGGATGTGGAAACCACGATTAATGCACGCGTACTTGATGCTGAAACGAGTACCAATTCCCGACTCTCCAAGATCCGCAATGAGATCAAGCAGAACCGTCAGGCCGATTCGCCATACGGCATTCGTCGTAACGATGCCGTGCGCGATCTGTATCAGAAGCT
>JAFAEA010000088.1 GCA_023424355.1 Chloroflexota bacterium
GGTTGCTGCCGCATGATTCGAATCTTCTGGCCCACGGGTCCTACTGCATAAGCAGCTTCGCCATCGTAGCCATACGCCAGCGGCACGATGGTCGGTCGGCCTTCGTTCACGTCCGGAGCGGCGCAGGCGATACGTCCTACAAGCGAGGTGGAGAGAAGGTTCTCGATTCCCTCATCATCCAGTACAAAGATCTTGCCCATTCAGTAGCACCCTGCAGCGATTTCAGATGTCGAAAATGGAACCCGTTGTTCCGCACAAATGCCCGGGCCAACCCGGGCATCTGCACTCTATTCTACTGCGAAGTGGGCGAGCCTACACCGTGCGGATGAATACCGGGGTGCCATAGGTGGCCCAATTCCACATGAACTCGGAATCCTCCAGCAGCATGTTGATGCAACCGTGGCTCCCTGGCCGACCAATGGTCTCCGGTGTGCGCCACCACGCGTAGTGGAAGGCATGACCGCGATCGGTGAAGTACTGCGTATACAGCACATTCTCGAGCTTGTAGTAGTACTCGGCACCGATGGCGCCACTGTTCATGGTTTCGTTCTCAACGCGAGCATTGATGTAGTACAGACCGGTCGGCGTTTCCCAGCCAGGCATACCGGTGGTAACCACAATGGTGCGTACCGGCGTGCGGCCCTCATACGCCACCATCAGCTGCTGGGTGAGCTGAATATCGATCCAGCGACCTTCCCACGGAGCTTCATCGGGAACCGGCATCGGCGCTACGGGAGCGCTACGGCCGACATTACGGGCGAAGGCATAGGTGCCATCGCTCAACTGAGCCCAAATGAAGGAGTTTTCCACCACTTCTTCGCCACGCACCCAATCGACCACGGTGACCGGCTCGCCATATGGAACCTCGCGTACGGTAGCCGAAGTCGTGTTCGGCTCTGCGCGAATATTGGTCTCACTCAGCGCAATACCGCTCCAGACGGAGAGATCCCAGGCGGAAACATCGCCGGTATCGCCACCGGTGGTGTATGTTGGCTCCTTCAGGAATGCACCGGCAACCCAACCACTGTAGCCATCCACGTAGCCAGGAATCCATTCGCCTTCCGCGCCGGCCACGGCGATGAAGCTGGCATTATCATCCAGCACAACCACAACCTCGGCATCCAGACTTGGTCCCCGACGGAGGCGGAGGCCTTCTGGCGAGGAAACGAGCGTGGTCTCACCGAAGCTCGGTGGATTCGGCACGAAGGCCGGATCCTGCTCCAACTTGTTGTCTATCACCCATTGAGAACCGATTCGGCGGAGCCCAACTGTGTTGTTCTCGGCCTGATCAATAACCGAGTTTTCGAACACCTGCGTTGTGGTGCCGTTCTTCTTGAACGCACGAGATACCGGAGCGCCGAGAAGTTGCTCGCCGCCGTGAGCCTTCCAGAATTCCTCGATCTGGCCGGTCACCATGAATCCGGTGCGCTCAACCCAGGTGCCAGTGCCTGCTTTGACATCCTTCTTGCGGGCAGCTGCATCGGCGATCTTTTCAATCACCTTCTTCTCCAACGCCAATCCACGGATACGCTCGGCCTCTGGCAGATCCGGATCGTAGCGGAAGGTCATGGCCTCGAAGGTTTGGTGGCTTTCAACCACATCGGCCACGTAACGGAGCTCGCTGAGCGGCACACCGAAGATATCGATACCACCGAGATTCACCCAGGTATCCAGAAACGGCACGCTGAGGTTGTGACCTGTTTGGGCGAAGTATTGATCGTTTTCAGAGACCCAGCTTGGTTTGGACGAGCTGGCAGGAAGTTCGGTATCCGGCTGGATTTCAACCGGTTCTTCGGTGCTTTCCGGTTCATCGGGATCGATGGGTTCGATCACCTGCGCGCTACCGCCAATTCTGGTGGCGATGGTGCCAGCAAGCGCACCGATGGAGGCTGCGATTCCGCGTCGACGAGAGATAGAAAATGGTGAAGATTCTGGGTTGAACATGGTTACTCCGGTGGCGCAAATGTCAGCAGTAGGTCCGCAGCATGAGCAGTTGACATGAACAGTGAGGTAAGCCAATACCTTCATCATTCATACGCACAAGGCACGTCGGGGGTTTCGTGCACATCTCTCCAAAAGTGTACGTTCGATGCCGACATCACGGCAAGGCAAAAGAAACACGGCTGGAGGTAAATCCAGCCGCGTTCATATCCATCAAGTGTTGGTGCGATTAATCGCGACGCATTCCGGTGACAAGCATCACGTAGTAGAGCAATGTCATCAGCGAGGCAGCGAAGCCGGCGACGTATGTCCATGCGGCGGAATCGAGCATGTTATCCACGCCCTTGCTTTCCGGACCGCCAGAGACACCGCCATCCACGATTCCAGCCTGCACGAGGGCAACCTTGGCGCGCTTGCTGGCATCGAACTCAACCGGCAGGGTGACTGCGGCGAATACGGTGGAGAGTCCGAAGAGAATCACACCGGCCCAGGCAAGGCCCGTGAGCTGCATGAACAAACCGGCCAAAAGCACGATAAAGCCGAGGTTGGAACCGATATTCACCAGCGGCACAATGGCCGAACGGGTCTTAAGCGGACCGTAACCCGTAGCGTGCTGAATGGCGTGACCAGCTTCGTGAGCGGCAACGGCCACGGCGGCGATGCTCGGCACACCGTAGATGCCCTGCGAAAGTCGCAATGTGCGGCTGCGCGGATCGTAGTGATCGGTGAGTTCACCCTTCACCTGCTCGATTGGCACATCCTGAAGTCCATTGGCATCCAGCACCATGCGGGCCGCCTGGGCACCGGTCATATTGCGAGTGTTCGCAACTTTGGAGTATTTGCTGTAGCTACCTTTAACCTTGGATTGCGCCCAGATCATGAGCAGGAATCCAGGGAGCATGAACATGAAATAGAGAGCCATGAATCCTTTTTCCTCTAACTTGGTGCCATTGAGCCGCCGCTATCAGGATTGAAGCCGCTGGGGAACGGAGACAGCAATGCGCACGTGAATCTACCTTTGTAGTGTACGGTATGCTCATAGGGGCTGCGAGTATTTTTGTAGCGTTTTTGCCACAATTTGCAGCTAGCCCTACCTTCAATTATTAAGGGACACATTCGGAATCCGGATTCCTGGGGAGGGATCATTTCGCGTGACTACTACCGATACACACACCTCGCGCATGCAGCTTCTGGATCAACAAATCGATCGATCTCTGCAGGCGCTGGATGGCCCATCTGAACTGATGGGCATCATGAGTCGTTACAGTCTTGGTCTCATCAGCACGCAGGGCGAACCTACCGATGCAGAAACCCGCAAAAACGTGCAGGGCAAGCGCATTCGGCCACAGATCGCGATGATGGTATCCGAGGCTGTCGGCGGCAGTGCAGAAGCCGCGGCACCAGTGGCCGCCGCCATCGAATTGCTCCACAATTTCACGCTGGTGCACGACGACATTCAGGATCGCAGTCCGAATCGGCGGCATCGCCCCACCGTTTGGCGGGTGTGGAACGATGCGCAGGCGATCAATGCCGGCGATGCACTCTTCGCCGTTGCCCAACTCAGCATTCTCGATACCGAAACTGAGCCTGCCATTCTGAAAGCGCTTCTACGCGAGTTCAATATTTGCACCATCAATATCGTGCGTGGCCAGGTGCAGGACCTCAATAACGAAGGCTCGGCCGACGTAACTCCGGATGACTATCTGGAGATGATCGGCGGCAAAACAGCAGCCATTATTCGCTATAGCGCCTGGGCTGGTGCCATGATCGGTGGAGCTTCGCAGGAGACGGCAGATCGAATAGCCGAGATCGGGCAATCGATCGGGATGGGGTTCC
>JAFAEA010000116.1 GCA_023424355.1 Chloroflexota bacterium
GTGGCGCCGCGAATGGCTTCCATGGCATCGGCGGGAATACGACCTCGTCTGGCCCAGGCTTCGCACACAGCGATCTCCACGGCCAACCATTGCTGGATCTTGTGATCCTGCTTCCAGATCGCTCCCATTTCTGGGCGGGTGTATCTCTCGATCACGTTCTACTCCGGGATTGGAATTTGGAACCGGTGACCAAGGTTTACGCGCCACCGGTTTTGCACATTCCAAGTATACGGCCAATTGTGAAGCTTGCCGTTTTATTTCCTTCCTTGTTACTATTCGTGCCAACGGGTCACCAGAGGGTCGATTCCGAACATACAGCGCCAGGACCTGACACGGACGAGTCTCAGGTTGACGAGGTGGGGATTTATCGAAACATTCGGCGGATGATCCCCCGGCCGCACGGTCGTAATGAGTTGGTCAAACCGGGTTGGCAACTTCCCGACAAATCCCTCTCAACGTGCATAGGGCACTGCCCTACTCCTCTGGAAATTCCGTAACTAATTAATAGAATGGGCCACTGTTTTCTGCGACTGCGCTTTGCGCGTCGTGAACGAGTCAGTGTGGCCCCCTGTTGCCAGAGGAGGCAGAGGATGTGTGGAGTTTTCGGATATATCGGTGAACCGAGAATGGTCGTTCCCATGGTGGCGGACGCGCTGCGAATCATGGAATACCGCGGCTACGATTCGTGGGGAATCGGCTGGGATCAGGGATCGCGCGTTGAACTAGTGAAACAAACGGGACGCGTACCTGGTCAGTTTCTGCACGATGCCTCTGCTTCGGTCGCCATTGGTCACACACGATGGGCCACTCACGGAGGTGTGACGGACGCGAATGCGCACCCGCATACAGATGGTCAGCAGCAGATAGCGGTAGTCCATAACGGTGTCATCGAAAATGCTGAAGCCCTGAAATTGGAGTATCTCTCTCACATCGATTTCCGATCGGAGACCGACTCCGAAATCGTTCCGCACCTGATCCGGGCACAACTCGACCAGGGTGGTACCTTCGCCGAAGCTGTGCGAACTGTGTTCCTGATGCTCGAGGGCAGCTCCGCCATCGTGGCGATGGACCGCGCATCGGAGATGATTGTGGCCATCACGGCCCGATCGCCATTGCGACTCGGACGTCGCACTGATGGCTGGGAGCTCGCATCAGATCCACTCGCCTGTGCTCAATTTTCACAGGAAATCGCGGTGGTACCGGATTCGCACCTGCTGGTGCTTACCCGTAATTCTGCGCAGCTCATTGATATTCACACCGGTGCCGAATCCGCCATTTCGTGGGAACCAACACCTGAGGAGATTCAGACGAGTCGCGGAGATTTTCCTCACTTCACCATCAAAGAAATCCACGATCAGGTGGAAGTTCTTCGGCAACTTTCTATATGTGCAGAGGAATCATCAGAACTGGCTGAAGCAGTTCGTGGGCACAGGCACATTCTGCTTACAGGATGTGGATCGGCTCTTTACGCCGCCACATTGGGCGCGGAGTGGCTCGCACAAGCCACCGATGCCTGGATCGATATCGTTCCGGCTTCGGAGATCGATGACTCCAACCGCAACATGGGTGCAAGCACGCTTGTTATCGCACTGACACAAAGCGGTGAGACTGCCGATGTGGTGGATGCGATTCAACGTGCGCAGTCGTGGGGAGCAACAATCGCAACGGTGATCAACACCGAGACGTCCACCATTGCGCGCATGGCCGATATTGTGCTGCCTATCCGGGCAGGTGTGGAGCGAAGTGTTTTGGCGACGAAATCGTTCATCGCTATGGCTGCACGGCTGCATCAGGTGGCGACAAAGGCTAGCGAGATAACACCATCCACAAGTCATCGGATATTGAATGAAATCGAATCAGTTCTTGCAAACGATGATCTGGCCCGAATTGCCCAAATTATCGCGAATGAGCAGAGCATGATTGTGCTCGGCAAGAATATGGGCAGTGCCATTGCGAAAGAAGCTGCACTCAAGATCAAGGAAGGATCGTATCTCCACGCCGAATCGTTTCTGATGGGCGAGCTCAAGCATGGTCCCCTGGCCTTGGTTCAATCTGGAACGCCCTGCCTGATTTTCGCCACTTCAGAATCCGAACTGGTGTCAGCCCGCATTGCGGCAGCCGAAGTGCGAAGCCGAGGCGGATTCGTCATTGGAATTGGACTATTCAATGAGAGTGACTGTGATGAAGTCATCGGTATTCCCGATGCAGGATCACACACGAGCCTTATCCATCTCGTAGCAGCACAAAAGTTGGCATATCACATCGCGATTGCGCGCAATGTTGATCCGGATTTTCCGCGCAACCTTGCCAAGAGTGTCACAGTTCGGTAGCGATAATAGTACTATTGGTGCATGAACGAATTGTCTACTGAAGTGCCGTCGACATTGCCGTCGATGGTGGATACACATTGCCATTTGGATGATCACCAGTTCCACGGCGATCTGGAAGTGGTTCTTGAAAATAGCCGATCGGCCCAGGTAAATCGATGGGTTCTGATCGGCTACGACCCACGCCGTTGGGACAGCGCGATCGGCATGGCGAACGAGCACCGTGGCATGTTCCACACGCTGGGAGTACATCCTGCCTGTGCCGAACAGTGGAGTCCGGATGTCGCCGCACGACTTCGCGAGCTCGCGGTGTCATCGGGCGCTGTTGGCATTGGTGAAATTGGCCTCGATTTCTATCGCGATAATGCACCGCTTGAAGTGCAGGCGGCCGCATTCTCGGAGCAATTGGCCATCGCCAGAGAACTCAACCGGCCGGTAGTCATCCATATGCGCGACGCGGAATCCGAGATGTTGCAGATTCTGGAATCCGCCGCCAGCTTGCCGA
>JAFAEA010000125.1 GCA_023424355.1 Chloroflexota bacterium
TTGATGGCGCGGCTGAAGTAGAGCGGCAGAGTTCGCTCGTGCCGATCCACGCAGATCATCTCCGGAGCACAAATAGCTACAAAGAGACCCAGCATGGTGAAGATGGCACTGAAATACCCGCTATAGCTGGCGAAATCGCGAAAATCTGCCATATTGGCGAACTCGCCAATGGAGCGAAACACGGCGAGGATACCAACCATCACGATCAGCGGAATGGTGGCAGCGACATAGAGGATGAACGGCATCACCTTGGCCGTCCAGCTCTTGCGGATGCCCATGGCGCGCTTCATCGAGAAGCCGATCAGCGAGGTGATAGCACCACGCCGACCGCGGCGAGCGCCATCGTAATGGGCATAGCCTCGGTCAAAAATCTCGCCGTAACGAGCATCCTGTTCGGGCGCGGGATTAGCCGACATTTTCTACCTCCCCGGCGGAATGAATGCTGCCCAGATAGAGATCTTCCAGGCTGCGAGAGCGGGAGCGAAGCTTGCGGATGACTGACCGATTTTCGACAGCAACATCGCGGATCACGTCGTACATCTGCTCGTTGTGCACATCCACCACGAGAATCTGCTGACCCGTGGCGGGGTCTTCATCCTCTCGAACCTTGGAGCCCTTGGCCCGGAGACCTTCGGCGAAGGCAGATTGATTGCCATCCACCTGCACAACGACCTCCCCGAGGTTATCGTCGCTGTGTTTGAGGCTCTGGCTCGCGAGCACTCTGCCCTGATCCAGAATCACCACGTAATCGCACACGAGTTCGATATCCTCGAGGATGTGCGAGCTGAACACCACACTGATACCCATACGGGTATAGATGCGTTCCACCAGCTCCAGCATTTCCTCGCGGCCTTGCGGATCCATACCGGCGGTAGGTTCGTCGAGGAACACCAGCTTCGGATCATGTACAATTGCCTGCGCCAGCTTCACACGCTGTCGCATTCCGGTGCTGAATCCCTTAATAAGGCGGTAGCGCTCTTCTCCGAGTCCCACTTGCTGAAGCACATCGGCGGCACGCTGGCGCGCCTGACGAGGTGGGAGGCCGCTCATCTCGGCCATATGGCCCACGAAATCAGCCGCGGTAGTGCCCATCGGCAGAGCATCTGCCTCGGGCATGTAGCCGACATTCTCGCGGACTTTGATTCCCTGAGTTTTCGTGTTGTATCCCACCACACTGGCATCGCCACTGGTGGGCTTGATGATACCGAGCAGGCTGCGAATGAGGGTCGATTTACCGGCACCATTTGCCCCGAGCAATCCGACAGATGCCTGGGGAATCGAGAGATTGATGGAATCCAGTGCCAGGAACTTGCCATACTTTTTGGTGAAGTTCCTCGCCTCGATGACTGCTCCATCAACGCGTTTTGGTGAATCCGAATGTGTGGTATCACCCATAACTGTTGCAATCCAGTTCTGTTCTATAGCGTATGTACGCCCCAACCCCGGGGCACAAAGCGAGTGTAGCATCGCGTTCTTACGACCTACATACCTGTTAACCAGAACTTCCGGAGATGAGGATTGGTTCCACAGCGCCGAGATTCGACTCGTTTTGGGAGTTCGTGATGTATTTCACCAACTGCAGATGGAAGCTGGTACGCCAGTTCTCTATCATGAAGCTAACCGGCGAGACACGCGGCTGCCGCGATTCTGATCCCCGGTTGCAGCACGCGCTGCACATGGAAGGAGCACCAACTCATGGCCAGCAATTCCAACCAAAAAACCATTGGCATCATCAATAGCGGTGGCGATTGTGCCGGTATTAATACGGTAATCGCATCGGCCGTGCTTTCTGGCATACGCCATGGCTATCGATTTCTCGGCTTTGAGCAAGGCTGGGAAGGGCTCATAGATCGCAAGTTCATTGAACTGGATCAGGAGCGGGCCACCCAAATCCAAAATCTTGGCGGTACGGTGCTCCGCACCACCAATCGCGGACGTTTCGCCGCCAAGGTCGGCCAGAACGAATCACGCCAAATCGATCCCGACGTACTTCAGGCCTGCAAGGACTCGATTGAGGCATTAGGCGTGGATGGTCTGCTCGTCATCGGTGGAGACGGCACCCTCAGCGGGGCAATGCAATTGGCCGAGACCGATGTGAAAATCGTTGGGATTCCGAAATCGATCGATAACGATCTCAGCGCCACGGATCACACCTTTGGCTTTGCAACTGCTGTACAGGTTGCCGTGGATGCCATCGATCGCATCCAGACCACAGCCTTCAGTCACAATCGCATCTTCCTTGTGG
The DNA here is from genome assembly GCA_023424355.1 of Chloroflexota bacterium. Lineage (GTDB taxonomy): Bacteria > Chloroflexota > Chloroflexia > Thermomicrobiales > UBA6265 > UBA6265. Next base: position 2,246 of record JAFAEA010000125.1, read on the forward strand.
AATGCATGGGCCGCAATGCTGGCTGGCTCAGCCTGTATGCGGGAGTCGCTTCAGGTGCGGATGCGATTCTGTTGCCGGAGTTTCCCACCTCGCTGGAAGATATCGTCGACTTCCTTCGTCACCGTCGCGATAACCACCGCACATCCACCATCATCGTGGTGAGCGAAGCATTCGAGATCGATGGAAAGGCGGTCACGCGCGGCAGTGCCGCGACCAACGAGGTGATCTTCACGGGAATTACCGAGGAGCTCACGCGTCGCATCGAAGAACTCGCACCAGATGAGTTCGAGATGCGAAATGTCGTGCTCGGTCACACCCAGCGCGGAGGCTCACCGTGCGCGCAGGATCGCATTCTCAGCAAACGCTTTGGAACATCCGCTATGGAGGCCTACCACAAGGGGCATTTCGGCCAGATGGTGGCGCTGCAGAACGATTCGATCGTTGAGGTTCCGATCGCGGAAGCAGTGGACAAGCTGAAGCTGGTGACTGCTGAAAACAAAATCTTCCGGACCGCGCAGGAAACCGGCATCTTCCTTGGCGATCTGGAGGATTACATGGCAACGGCCCATCCCGGTGGTGACCAGGATGAGCCGGCGTTTCCCTACATACAGGGGACCTAACTCTCGAGCAAGGTCACGAGATCGGTGCGTAACGTCGCCGGATCCATGTCCGGAGAGGGTTCAGTGGCATACACCTCCCAGAACGGGAACGCGGGCTTCTCGCCGGCTGCGACCACGGCTTCCATGAACTTGCCCCAGGCGTCTCCGAGTCCGTCATAGGAACCGATGTGTGAGATGCGGGCGATTTTTCCTGCCGGCAGCACTGAATTCTCCAGGGTGAACCCCGCCTCTGTGACCACCGATTCTGAAAGACCCTTATCGACGGGCATTCCCACATCGAACGTCGCCGTATCAGTCGGCATGCGGTGATGGATCGCCAA
>JAFAEA010000171.1 GCA_023424355.1 Chloroflexota bacterium
TACAATCGCTACATTAAAGCCAATCGGCTAGGGGAGAGGGACTCATCATGCATCGAATCATGCACTTGCTGTTGGCGCTCTGTATCGTCGTGAGCCTGAGCGGGCACGCGGCAAGTAGCGCCGCTCAACTGGATGCTGTGCTCGATCTGGCCGATGTGCCCTTGCCGGTGCAAAGTCTGCCGGAATCGGGTTATCAGGTTGTTTCCGGGAGCTATCTGAGCACCGAAGAAATCGCCTCGCTTATCGCCCCACCACGAAATCTCGATCAGGAAAGTGCAGTCCAACAGACCGAAAACGCGGGGATCAATCGAGCTTACGTGCTCGATCTCGTGTTGCCAGAAGATCGAGGCTGGCAGGATTCACCGTTCCTGGCAGTTGTGCAAACAGCGGTTTATGTGGTGGATGAAGGCTCATCCACCGATTCAGTGATCGAATTGCTTGAGAACTTCGGCAATACCGATTTTGTTGATCCGCGTGATCCGGCCGTTGATGGTGCCACCACCATTGCGATGGTCGGTGAATCCGGCGATCAGCTCCGCACCATCGTGACAGATGGCCAGGTGGTCATCGAAATCGTTTCCATGGATGCTACTGGAGCACCGGATGAGACGGAACACGTATTGATCGTGCAGGGTACGTTGGACCGACTTTCTCTTATTCGGGAAGGTGGCGCCAGCGGACTCTCCAGCCAGGCAATCAGCCTGCTTCCAGGGGCGAATACCGGCGACTTTGCCCACACTCAGCAGACCGGGATCCACGGTCTTTACCGCTTCCGCGATGCCGCCATCCAGCCGGCAATTGGTGAATTGAATACCGAGGATCAGATTCCTGCCCAGGGCATGCGATCGCTTTGGGTCGGGAGTCAGCTTTCCGCGTCAGGAACCGGCACCGATTTGGTTTCCGTGTGGCTGGCGGATTTCCAGACCGAAGGTGCTGCCTCTGGCTTCTTCGATGCCCTGATTTCAACCTCGCCCGGAACCGAGATCTTCGATCCATACTTTGAATTGGATGTTGAGGAAAGCTGGACTGAGCAAGGTGTGCTTGGGGTCTATCGGGTGACCGGCACGTATCAGGGACAGGCGTATTCCGGGATCGTCGAGATCCGGCAGCAGGGTGAAGTGGTAATCGCTGTCGGTTATCGCGCCATCGGAGCCGCACTCCCGAGCGCCGACATCACCAGCACGATGATGGATTATCAGCTCGATTGTCTCGAAAGCCAGCAGACCTGCGCACCATTCGATCTCGTGGCGGCATTGCCACCTCCGGCTGCGACTCCGGTGGTCGATGCTTCGGCTGCACCGGGAAGCTCGCAGTTTGGCTGGAGCGTCCCGAATCTTGGACCAGAGTGGTCTGTCACGGAGCAGTTCTCCGAGCAGGGATACGACCGCGTCGGAATCCAAAACGGAAGCAGCCTCTTTGAGATCGAGAGCGTGGTGAATCACCACGGTGATCCGGTGCAATGCGTGCTGGATGAACTGCATCTGCTGCAGGAGTTCGAGGAGCACAGCGACATCCGCCTTTGGGAGGATGCCGATGGCAACACCAGTGGTGGCAATACCGCGAATCAGGCGTGGGTGACATATCGCGTGGAACCACTCGCGGATGAGCGTGCCGATCAGGAATATGTCATCCGCATCGATTGCTTCTCCCTCGTGCCGGATAGCGCCAATCTGGTGGTGAAACACACGGCACCGGTCGATTTGTGGGTAGAGGAAGCCCCAAAGGGCGATGTGCTTCGGGATGCAATTCAACTGCCGGCATCACAAATGGGGCATGGTACACTCGTTGTAACCGCGCATGAACGGAGGACAGCCATGATCTATTTCCACTCAACCCACCACGCTGCATAACGCACCATACTGCGTAAGCGTTCTGTTATTGGTGCAGCCGATCATTGCACCATCATGCGCAATTCATGATTTGCCAATCGGCGCACCGCCGAAAGGATACGACCATACAATTCGATATTGAACTACACACTCATTCAACCGCTACCGATAAGGAGCGGGCGCTTTTGGTATCCGTGGAAACACAGACCCAAACCTGGAGCGCAGAAGATTCGCTGGAAGAACTCGCCACCCTCGCCGAAACCGTCGATGTCGAGGTCGTGGGTGCCGTGAGCCAGAAACTCGGTCATCCGCACCCCGGCACATATGTCGGCAAGGGCAAGCTCGACGAGATCAAGGAGCTTCGCGATGAGCTGGATTACAACCTGCTGATGGTGGATGGCGAACTCACGCCGGCACAGCAGCGCAATCTGGAAACCGCGTTGGAACTGAAGATCATCGATCGCACCGCGCTAATTCTGGATGTGTTCGCGCGCCGTGCGCAGACTCGTGAAGGTCGACTTCAAGTCGAACTCGCGCAGTTGCAGTACCGCCTGCCACGCCTCACCCGCATGTGGAGCCACCTTAGCCGCCAGAGTCAGGGCGGCGTTGGGCTTCGTGGTCCGGGTGAAACGCAGCTGGAAAGTGACCGCCGAATGGCGAACCAGCGCATTGCCTTCCTGAAGGATCAATTGCTGGATGTGCACGCCCACCGCGAGCGATATCGCAAGCAGCGCAAAAAAGCGCCGATTGCCGTGGTTTCGCTGGTTGGGTACACCAACGCCGGCAAAAGCACCTTGCTGAACCAGATCACCGGTGCGGATGTGCTGGCCGAGGACAAGCTCTTCGCCACGCTCGATCCCACCACACGTCGGGTCACCTTGCCGGGTGGTCGCGAAGTGCTGCTCACCGACACGGTAGGGTTCATCAACAATCTTCCGACCCAGTTGATCGCCGCCTTCCGGGCCACGTTGGAGGAGATTGAGGAAGCCACCATGCTCGTGCATGTGGTGGATCTCACTCATCCCAACGCGCCGGAGCAAACTGCCACCGTACACGAGACGCTGGAAGAGCTGGGAGTCGATAACCGACCTGTTCTCTACGCGCTCAACAAAATCGATGCAGTGGCGCCTGAGCATCTCCAAAACCTGGATGCAGTGAGGACTGAGCTTGGGATCGAAGGCGATGCTGTCGCCATCTCGGCAGCCAAGGGCATAAACATCGAAGAACTCCTCCAGCACATTGAGCAAACGCTCGAGCGCGAGGAAGGCTTCACAGATGTTGAGGTGGTGATTCCGTACGACAAGTCCGAACTTGTCGAGCGATTCCACACCCAGGGACATGTGGTGGAGCGCGATTTCACGGAGCAGGGCACAGTGCTCACAGGCTCACTCCCGAGCCGCGAACTCGCCCGTTTCCAGCCATTCATTAACAAGGACGATACCGCGGAAATTCGGTAAACTGATACCGATACCGCACGAATGCGGCCGACCTGCGGGGATCATGTGCGATCCCCGCAGTTGCACACAAGGACACGCATGACTCCCCGCAAACCCATCAGCTATAAGGATGCCGGTGTCGATATCGACGCCAAAATGCAGGCTATTGATCGCCTGAAGGCACGTGTTTCGGGCACACTCGGTTCCAGCGCCGGCCCAATTGGTCACTTCGGTGGCACCTGGCGTATGGAGGGCCCGGCCAACCAGATTCTGGTGGCCAGTGCCGATGGAGTTGGCACCAAGCTTCGATTGGCGTACGTGCTCGGCGGCGAAGCTCACGCTTCTGTGGGGCGAGATATCGTCAATCATTGTGTGAACGATATCCTCGCATTGGGTGCGACTCCGCTCTTCTTCCTCGATTACTTCGCTACCGGCAAGCTTGACGGCGATATCGTTGAGAATGTTGTTGGCGGCATCGCGGATGCCTGCAAGTACAACTCCACAGCCCTGCTTGGCGGCGAGACCGCCGAGATGCCGGATATGTATCCGGATGGCGAATACGACCTCGCTGGCTTCATCGTGGGCTCGGTGACAGTGGATCGTATCGTCGATGGATCCAGCATCGAGTTCGGCGACATTATCATCGGCATCCCAAGCGATGGCCTCCACACCAACGGCTATTCTTTGGCCCGCAAGGTTATTGGCCTCACCGGGGATAATGCGCACGATGCCGAAATCCTCGCGCAGCCGCTGCCGGGTTCCGAGGAATCCATTGGCGACGCCCTCATTCGCGGTCACCGCAGCTATCTGCCAGAGGTGATGCCACTGCTGGAGCGCGGACTCATCCGCGGTATGGCTCACATCACCGGTGGTGGCCTGTCGGATAACATGCCGCGCACGTTGCCGAATAACTGCATTGCTGTGCTGGATCCGACCAGTTGGCAGACCTTGCCGATCTTCGATTACCTCGTGGAGCAGGCGGTGCTCAGCGACGAAGAACGCTACCGCGCCCTCAACATGGGAATCGGATTCGTGCTTGTCGTGAAACCAGAAGATGCCATGACTGTGCTGACCGAGATCGGGTCGTCGGTCGCAATCGGTCGAATCATCGAGCGCGATACCACCGATGCCCTGCAGGTGCAGGGACTCTTCAACTAGCAATGGCAGCTATCGATATACGTAATCGCCGAATTGATGCCAAGATCGTCTACTACGGACCCGCACAGAGTGGCAAGACCACGAATCTGACGAACGTGCACTCTCGGTTGCCGCAGGAGTCGCGCGGTCCCATGCGCTCGATCGATACCGTCGATGAGCGGACGCTCTTCTTCGATCTCATGCCGATTCAGGATATCGAAGTCGGTGGCTGGACCATTCGTTTTCACCTCTACACCGTGCCGGGTCAGGAAGATTATGTGCGCACTCGTCGCGCGATTCTCGGTGGAGCCGATGGCGTGGTGTTCGTGGCGGATGCCGATCCTGCCCGGCAGCATGAAAACGAGATGAGCATGGCCGAGCTCCGGCAGCATCTGGAGCATTACGCCAAGGATGTCGCCCAGATGCCGATTGTGCTGCAGGTGAACAAGACCGATCTTCCCGAGGCCCTCGATGCCACGGCCGTCGCCGATCCGCTGAATCTCCATGCCTGGCCGGTGGTGAATGCGATGGCCATTCGCGGCATCGGTGTGAGCGAAACGCTTTCCACCATCGCCAAGGCCGTGGCTCGCACGCTCTAGCAGGCATTGCCGACAAACCTTCGACAAGTTTGCGTAACAATCATTGTTCAATCTGAAATCAGTTAGATCCAAACCAACTGTTTTGCAGATCCAGGGAGCGAACAATGATTCGGAAGTATGCAAACAAGGCCGTCGCCTGGCTCATCAACACCTTCAACGTCAATATGCAGGGTGCGCGCGCACTGACTGTGCCGGGGCGCAAAACCGGCAACATCCAAACGCTGGTGGTGAATCCACTCAATCAAGAAGGCGAACTGTATCTGGTGTCGTCTCGCGGTGAGAGCAGCTGGGTGAAGAATGCACGTGCCGCCGGCGAAGTGACGCTGAGTAAGGGCAACAAACCAGAAAGGTACAGCGTTTCAGAGATTAATGACACGGACCTGAAGTTCGATGTGATGCGGGACTACCTCAAGCGATGGGGCTGGCAGGTGAGTTCGTTTATGCACGTGAGCAAGAGCAGCACGGATGAGCAGGTTCGAGCCGTCTTGCACAAGCATCCGACGTTTCGGCTAACTCCGGTCGGCTAGCCCACCTGATAGAATTTGGCCATCGAATTCGAGATTCTCAGGAGATGGGCAATGGCCATATCCGAAAACAAAACACAACCGACAGCAGTTGATCCGATGGCGTTCATCGGGGATGTTGAGAACGAAACTCGCCGAGCCGATGCCTTCCGCCTGGTCGAGATCATGCGCGAGGAAACCGGCGAAGAACCATATATGTATGGTCCCAGCATCGTCGGGTTTGGCACCTATCACTACAAATACGAATCCGGCCGCGAAGGCGATGCTCCGGCATCCGGATTCAG
>JAFAEA010000226.1 GCA_023424355.1 Chloroflexota bacterium
GAATCGGCCAAGGCTCACCTGCTTCAGGCAATTCGAAGTCGCCTCCGGGCGCTACGGTCGGAAGCAGGGCAGCGACGACTCTGGCATCGTCCAAATCCGTGTGGAGAATGACCTCGCCATCAAATTCCACAGCGGTGCCAACCTCTAATTCTTCAGGCACATTAAGCTTGCCGATCCAGTACTCACCTGGAATCAGCACAACTGCCGGGACGTTGTAGGCGAACATCTCCAGATTCAGATCTGGCGTGCTCGGCGCGCTCAGGATCCCCTTTATCGATTTCAGCATCACCGGCTTGTCCGTCGCGTTGTGGACCAGCACAACCGCGAGTTCGGGATACAGAACGGGGCTGACGCCGACGATTTGCACAGTTCCGTCCTCGGCGACTGCATTCTCCGGGAGTTCGTTGCTCACCGAATTGCCCTGGAGCCAAATGGGTACTGGTTCGGCATCGGGAGTCGCACTCTGGGCGAATCCCGGAATCGCTCTACCGGCCGCGAGGCCAGCTGTCGCCATGATTCCGGACCTTAGCAATGATCGACGATTGTACATGTGTCCTCACTCATGTCGTGGTCACCACGTCACCTGGTAGGTGACGACTCTTTCTATATATGGAGAAACGTTCTACTAATAGATATTGATCCATCGAACCTATCCTGGGTTCTACTCGCATGGTGGGCACAGTAGGTTACACTTAGTTAGTTGCTACGTTCGAGCGGTGCAGTCGTGCATGGCCCTACATGGAGATTTCAATAATGCAAGTTCAAGTCGTATCCGATGTTGTTTGCCCCTGGTGCCGAATTGGCAAGAAGAATCTTGCCGATGCTGCTGTGGAGTTCACGAAGCAGACTGGCGAGGACATCGAGATCACTTTCCTGCCGTATTTGCTCGATCCGATTCAGCCAGATGAGGTAGGCGAGAGTTTTCGCGATCGCTTCGTGAATCGAAAGGGGATGAGCGAGGCGCAGATGGACGAGATGTTCGCCCGTGTCACGGAAGTCGGCAAGCAGTACGGTCTTGATTACCACTTCGAGAACGTGAAGGTCGCCGTCAATACCGTTCCCGCGCATGAGTTGATGGAGCTCACTCCGGAAGCACAGCGCGTACCGCTGATGGATGAGATGATGAAGGCGTATTTCGAGGATGGCAAGAATATCGGCGATGCTGATGTGCTGCTCTCAATCGCCGAAACCGTGCTAGGTAAAGAGCAGGCTGAGGAAATTGCTCCTGCGCTCAAGGGGCGCGCCGCGCAGGATGTGGTGATGCAAACCATCCATCAGGTGCAGGCGGCAGGAATTCGCAGCGTGCCGTACACCATCATCGATGGCAAGCTCGCGGTGAGCGGCGGTCAGCCACCGCAGGTCTTCCTCGGCGCTCTTCGGCAGGCGTGGGAGATGAAGAACGGTCAGGCAGAGCAGTCGCAATAGCTCGGAATAACAAAGCAATAGAATCGGCAAACCCTCACTTCGACGGATTCGAAGTGGGGGTTTGCTTATGCTCGCCGACCGAATGTAACAGAATGTAACAATTTGCAATTACATATTGCAGTGGAGTCGTATCCAGCGTATGATCGACTGTGTACAGAAACAGGAGATCTTGTGGTGGGAGAGACGAACCACATTGTTGTACCCGAGGGGATGTCGCAGCGAGAAATCGCCGCGCGTGCCGGGGTGTCAGTCGCCACAGCTTCGCGCGCAATCAATGGCAGTCCGCTGGTTAGCCAGGTGACCACCCGGCGGGTGAAGGAAGCCATTCGCCTCCTTGCCGTGGAAGGCTATGGCGCGACGCTGGGAGTCAAGGGCCGACGAATCGCGCTCACCAATAGCCACCTGGTGCAAACACCTGTGACTCCGCACACCATGCTGCAGGAGATTCTTGGTGGGGTGGAATCGACTGCCCTCGGTTTGGGATGCTCGGTTTACACCCTCCATCAATCCGGCTTTCTACTTGGAAATCAACGAGATGAAATCCTCAATGGCATTGATGGATTGCTCCTCGTCGGCGGAGTTGTATCGCCCGAGGTGATCGAAGCGGTGAGTAATCGCAACATCCCCACAGTATTGGTTGGTGGGCACGTGCCCGATTCCTCGATCCCAAGTGTTGCCGGCGATGTTGGCCGCGGCACCTATCTTATGGTTCGCCATTTTGCTGAATTGGGACACAAACGGATTGCGTTCGTTAATGGCCCATCGGAAACCTACACCTCGGTGGAGCGACGGTCTGGATATCTCTCCGGCATGTTCGATTCCGGCTTGCCGGTCGATGCGGATCTGATCCGTTGGGAGGATGGCATCGATGGGTTCCAGGCTGGAGCAGGTGAGCGCTGCACGAAGCAGCTTCTTGGACTTGAATCTCGCCCTACCGCAATTTTGTACGCCGCCGATACCTCCGCACTTGGAGGGCTCCGCGCTATTCGCGAGGCGGATTTAAGCGTGCCGGGCGACATCTCGATAGCGGGATTCGACGACACCCAGCTTGCCAGCGCATCTACGCCACAACTGAGTAGTGTGTCGGTCGATCGCGTGGAGTGGGGCGCCATGGCGTTCTATCGCTTGCTTCGTTTGCTCGATGGCGAGCGCTCTTTCGCGGGCGATCGCCTGTTATTGCCGGTCACGATCAAGGTGCGGGAAAGCTCCGCAAAACCTGGAGAGGAACATTACGGATGAAGCCCACTTTGGAGAAGAATGTCCAATTGGTGGTAGTCGGCGGCGGTCTCGCCGGCACATTTGCCGCTATTGCAGCCGCACGACTCGGCACGGAAACAGTGCTGATTCAGGAGCGACCTGTGCTCGGTGGCAATAGCAGCAGTGAGGTGCGCGTGCACCCGGTGGGAGCATCGCAGCATGGCTATCACCGTGATGCTCGGGAGACTGGCCTCATCGAGGAAGCATTCCTCACGGTCCGCGCCAACAACTACGGCCTGCGTCAGATCAATGGTCGCCACTACCCAATGTGGGACGTCACGCTCGAATCGATGGCGCGGAAAGAAGAGAACCTCACCCTTCACCTCAATGCACGTGTCATCGAGGTGGTCACGGAAGCCGATACCAACAATGGCTATGCCAATCGCATCACATCGCTGAAAGCGGTACAGCAGGGAAGCGAGGCCGTATTCCTCTACCATCCGGAAATGGTGGTCGATGCTACGGGTGATGGCTTTGTGGCGCTGCAGGCGGATGCTCCGTACCGATATGGACGGGAGCCGAAATCAGAGTTCAACGAGTTCTGGGCACCTGAGGATCCGGACGATATCGTGCTGGGATCCACCATCATGTTCGCCGCGCGCGATACCGGTGCAGATGCACCGTTCACGCCGCCGGATTGGGCGCATCATTTCCCGGATGAGGAATCGCTGCCGTTCCGCGATCACAAGGAATTCCAGAGTGGATATTGGTGGCTGGAGTGGGGCGGACGCCTCGATACCATCAAGGATAACGAGCAAATTCGCCACGAGCTGCAATCGGCTGTGTTGGGCGTGTGGGATCACATCAAAAACCACTGCACCGAACCTGGTGTGCGCGAGAAGGCCAGAACCTGGGCGCTGGATTGGATCGGCAATATCCCCGGTAAGCGCGAGAGTCGCCGCTTCGAAGGCGATCACATCATGACCGAGGCCGATATTTTGGCCGGTATCAACGAGGTGCCAGAGGACGTGGTGGCATTCGGCGGCTGGCCAATCGATTTGCATGCCCCGGACGGAGTCTATTCTCCCGACAAGCCGTGCACACAGCCACCACTTCCGGATCTGTACGGTATCCCGCTGCGATCGCTGTACAGCAAATCCGTGGCGAATCTGTGGCTCGCTGGCCGAAATATCAGCCAAAGTCATGTCGCTCACGGATCGACCCGTGTGATGAAGACAACATCCGTGATCGGTGAGGCTGTTGGTGTGGCATCGCACTTCGCGGTGCAAGGAAAGTCAACACCTCGAGATACGGCGACGAATGCCGAAACCGTTTCCGCCATTCAGCAACAACTCTTGCGGCAGGGCGCTTATCTTCCTCGCACCGCCAATGGCGATGCTGATGATCTGGTTCAGCGCGACGATGCCACGATCACCGCCACCAGCGAAAGCACGCTCGATCTAACGCTCAAAAACGCTAACGGCACATCTGCCTGGGATCAGGCGGGATTGAGCCTCGCGGAATCGCACATCTTCTCCGAATCGATCTCGCAGGATAAGAACCAGCTGCTTCCGCTGGAGCCGGCACTGGCGCAAACGTTCATCGTCACGGCCGGAGAGATCGACACCCTCACACTCGGACTGGCGAATAGCGGCAATGTAGATGTCACAGCGTCTGTCTCAATTCGCCAGGCGATTCACCTGAGGGATGTTGGTGGGCGCGATGCCAGCCTTACCGATCTGTGGCAAGGCGAAATGACGGTTCCAGCCGGCGCAAAATCGATCCAACTTCCGCTCGATGAGTCAATTTCATGTGACGCCAATGCCCCGGTTGCGGTCGTTGTTCATTCCGATTCTGCCGACTTGGCCTGGGTACTCACACCTCATGAACCACCGGGCACGCAATCCGCCGTGTGGGATGTGGAACTCGGCTACTGGCGCTGGATTCACGGCACCATGCAGTTCGAAATCTCGCCGGTGAGTGCACCGTACTCACCGCAGATGGTGAAATCCGGTATTACCCGTCCGGAAACCATGGCAAATCTCTGGATCAGTGATCCCGGTGAAAGCTTGCCGCAGTCGCTATCTGTTGAGTGGTCTGAGCCTGTCGAAATCGGCTCTGTGCAGCTCACCTTCGATTCCCAACTCAGTGGATGGATCTGGGAAGGCGCGTTCCCCATGATTCCTCGCC
>JAFAEA010000335.1 GCA_023424355.1 Chloroflexota bacterium
ACCGGTGCGAGTTCGCCGAGCGAATACAGCCCGATAAACGGCAGATCGGGCAGCACTTCCACCACGGCGGCGGCATCGTGATCGTTGCGACCAAACATGTTGGTGCCCCTCCCCTTGCAACTGCTCAGTAGTCCGCCGATCAGGCGGCGATCAAGATGCACAAAGTACCCGAGGCGATCGTACAAATCCTGAGTTGCCAGCGGCAGATCTCGCTTGAGGAACTGCACCGATTGCCCTTGCCGGGGAATACCGCCAACCAAAATCGTGCCGGTTTCCGGATCGACATCCAGGATGCCGCGAGCCACGAAGTCCTCCCGGTGGAAGTCATCCTGATATTCATCCATGGGCAGGCCGATCATGAGATCGGAGACGGAGAGATCCGCGTTCTCGGGGAGATCCAGCGTGTCGTTCAGCACATCCAGCGCCGGCCGGTTGGAAATAGTGATGAGGCGATTGTGTTCCACACTTGTCATGGTCCACATTTCGCCGATTGGGGTGCCTCCCTGGCTTACCCGCACCAGCAGATCGTAGGGACCTTCCAGTGTCAGCGCGACCGCTCCACGCTGATAGATGTGCTCATCGAGGAACACCCACGCCTTGCGATCGCTGCGCGATGTGCTGGCGAGCGAGCCGATCATGGGGATACCCGGCGCGGAATCTCGCAGGCCGATCAATGTGAGCTGGGCATCGGTACGATACGGATCGCTGAACATGATGATGCCGTTGACATCATCCTTCTCCACCTCATCGCCCCACGGCCAGGATGTTGGCACCTCGCCGATGTACAACGGCGTGAGCACGGCTCCCGGTAGCCACAAGGCCATGATGGAGATTCCGGCGGCGGATTCATGACAACAGGTGCCGGAGATAACACCAGAACTCGAGGTGCCGATAAAGGTAGTGCAGCCCGTTTGCTGGCGAATGGTATCGACAATCTCAGGGTAATAATCGCTCCAGGCTGCCGAGATGAACCCGATGACCAGATCCGGTGCAACTGCTGCAGAGGCCATCACCTGGGTGATCACCTTGTTTGCGGCTACCTGCCAATCGGGGGCGAAACTGATGCCGGTTCGCGCCCTCGGCCCATCGTCTACATCGCCAGAATCATTCGTATGGGATGGTCGATTGGGCACCATGATAAACACGTCTCTACTGAAAATTGGTGGCTGCAGATCGCAGATAGAGGCATCATACCCCCGATATTCGAATTGTGGGGAGATTCTGGGCAAAACTGCACGAAACCCACTAATTACCCTGGTGCAGGTACTGCTAATTCCGCCTTGCAGACATCAGGTTTACATAGCTCCTGAACGAACGCCATCGACCTTCGGGCAACAGAAATGGCCCGGAAACGTATTCCCGGGCCATTGTGATGTTTTTGAGAAGCCATGGATCGTGCTAGAAGCTCGGCACGTAATCCGGATCGACCGGGCGGATGCCGCCTTCCGGTGCTTCGTAGCCGCGTTCGACGAGGTACGCCACCACTTCCTCGATCACATCATCTGGCGTGGAGGCGCCGGCGGTGATACCGATATTGCCATCGGCAACGGTATCCAGCCATTCCTGCTTGATATCTTCCGGGCGTTCGATGTGATAGCTGGTAACACCCATCTGGTTACCAACATCGGCCAGGCGAGCGGTGTTGGAGCTCTTCTTGCCACCGATGGCCAGAATGAGATGGGCCTTGCTGGTGAGTTCCTTCAGCGCGTTTTGGCGCTCCGTGGTGGGTTCGCAAATGGTGTTGCAGAGTCGGAACTCGCCACCTTCCGGAATCACCATATTCTGGAGTTCATTGCTGAATTCCATGAGTTCGGCGATGTTCTTGGTGGTTTGGCTCACCAATGCCACCTTGCGCGGCGGCACGATAGCTCCGGGCTCCTTGCTGCCGCGCGGCGCGTTCCAGGGGAGATCCTCAATATGCTTGGCCGCACAACTCTTGGTGGTGTTTGCCCAGGCCAGCACGCCCTTGACTTCCGGGTGGTAGGAATCGCCATACATCACGATGTAGTAGCCCTGGCGCACAAGCTTTTGGGCCAGGCGCTGCACCTTGATCACCAGCGGACAGGTGGTATCGATGAGTTCCATATTGTTGGCCTTGGCCTGCTCGGCCAAATGCGGGCCCATGCCGTGGGCGGTGATAGCCACGCGATTGAACCCCTGACCCTTGGCTTCATCTACCGAAGTGGCACCAACCACACCGTGGCTGCGGAGCCGATCTACCACCTGTGGGTTGTGGATGATATCGCCGATTGGGGCGACTCGAGATTCTGGCGAGGCGGCTTCTTCGATGAGATTCACCGCGCGTCGCACGCCCCAGCAATAGCCGAGTTCCTGTGCGACAACAATTTTGCGCTCACCGGTTGGCTTGGTTGGATTCGGAGTGGTTGCGGAAACGGTTGCCATGTATGGAATGTCCTGTGTGTTACCCGGTAGGTGATTTGCAGATCATGCGGAGGCATGGCTCTGTTCACGGCAAGTATACTCGCGGCGATCTTGCGGACCGAGTGCCTTGTAGATTTTGCCGGTTTTGGGGTGATACTTCACCAGCGTGAGACCGCTATTGGTAACACCCTCAACATCCAGCTTACCCCAATGATACTCCGGTAATGGCCAGGGAACGGTAATTGTTTCCGGATTTCCATCACTGGTGTACAAAATGATCCAGCCTTTTTCGATTTCTTCCTGAAGCCGGGCGAAATCCGGATCGTCGCCGCGAATGCGTGGAATCCAGAGCCTGGCGAACTCGGTGTTGAACCGACTCGGACTGGTGCCGCAGCAGACCAGCATTGCGCCCTCGACATTGATCTCGTTGCCATCCCACACAAAGGTGTTGGTGAGATATTCCAGCTTGAGGCCACTCCAACCACCCTCGGGATATGCGCCGTACGGCAATGTGAGCACGCCCATGGCAAAGTTGGGATCGTTCGGATCAACCATGTCGCCAATCCAGATATACGGTTCGGCGATGTTGCGGGCAAAATCCTCATCGGTCAATTGCGTCATATCCACGTGATCGGAGGTGTGGTTACCGATTTCGTAATCGTTAGCCACCAGCCACTGCACTTTCTCTTCGTACCATTCATCCTGTTCATATTCCGGCCAGGAGAACTTGAAGACCGGGATGGTGGAGAAGTGCGCTGTGGCACCGAAATCCGGATGCGTTTTCGCGAAGCGCTCGATGATTCCGACCGCACAATCCGGGGAGATGACAAAATCGCCATTCTCATCACGCAGGGGTTGGCCATCCGGGCCCATCTCGAAGCTGAGATGCATGCTGGAACTATCGTCGAAGGTGAGCACTGCGGGATGTTTACCCGCCGGAACATCGATGGTGCCGCGCACCACATCGTTCATGCCTACCAGATAGAAATCGTGATCGTAAAGCCACTGGAGATCGTTGTAGAACTCGTCCACAGTGCGATAAAGGTGCCCTTCGAGGGTCGGATCCTTGACGATGTTGTGATACATGAAGATCGGAATACTGCCGATTTCGTTCGGCTGGTACTTCACCAACTCTGCCGGGGTGAGATTTCGTGCCTGCGCCGGAGTGGCAAGGGGTGTGGCTGGGCCCGGTGTGAGTGGCGTTGCGGGATTGAGGATCGGCGCTGTCCCGACAGGACTCGCTTCGGGCGATGCGCTGTTGAACGGCGATTGCACTCCGTGGGTATCGGCTGCCGGAGGCGGTGTCGCGACAGAACGAGGAGTCGGGGTTGGGGTCGCGTTATCCCCGCCACAAGCGACGATCACTGGTACAAGCAATATCAGAATGAGTGTCAGCGGAATTATTCTCGCTGAACTCCTTGTTGTTACACTATTAACCAAACCGCCACCTGACGAACTCCTCCTCGGTGTGACCCATCACCTATTCTAGGGATAGTTACATTATCTTCAAGTACTTCACCTGCCGAATATGGTTTCAACATTCCGGTTGTCACCCTCTTTGTATGTCATCCCGGTTGTCATTTAGGCAGCAAAAAACGGATGCACACCATGCTGGCGCGCATCCGTAAACTCCTGCTATTGACTGATCTTGCGGGGAACTATGGCAAGGCGTGAACCCACTCTTCGGTATCGTATTTGGTGGCAACCAAATCCTCGAGACGGGTGAGTTCTTCTGATCGGAACTCATCTTCAACCAGTCCATAACGCTGGCGGAAGTATCCGATCATGTGATTAATGATCACATCGCGATCGAGATCGGTCTGCTGGCGAAGCGGAGCCACGCGCTTCTCCGCACTGGTGACACCCTTATCGCTCAGCTTTTCCTTGCCAATGCGAAGAATGCGAGTCAGTACTCCGGCCGTCATATCGTACGCACAGGTTGTGTGGTGGAGGGCAATGCCCTTTTTGCGAGCCTGGGCGGCACCACCAATTTTGCCGTTGCTGCTGGTGATATCGTTCAGCGGCACATACCAGGCATCTACCCCGAGTTCGCGAAGGGAATCCAGCACCCAGCTATCAAAGAACTGGTAGCTCTCACCAAAGCTCATGCCCTTCACCAGCTCCTCCGGAGCGGCGATGGTGTAGGTGATGGCGTTCTGCGGTTCGATGAGCATTGCGCCACCACCGGTCATACGGCGACTGATGGTGACATCCGCCTCGCGGGCGGCTTCTTCATACACTTCGTTCTTCACGCTCTGAAATCGCCCGATAATCACGGCGTTGCTGCGCCAGTTCCAGAAGCGGATATGTGGTCCGCGTCGGCCAGCGGCCATTTCATCCAGAAGGACTTCATCCATGGCGTTTTGAGCGCGCGGAGCCAGTTTGGGACTGGGAAGCAGCGTCCATTTCACACTACGAAATCGCGCTTCCCAATCGGCACGCTGCTCGGCGGTGGGATCCTGACGTTCGATCATTGTTGGACTCCGTCCAGGGCTCGGCGCACGGCGATCACAATGCCTTCCGGAGATGTTCCCAGGAGCTCGGTATCCGGATGCAGATCCATGCGAATGCGTTCCGCGAAGCTTTCATCATCCAGATCCACATCCACGCCTTCCAGCGCATCGGTAAGAGCGGCGTGCTCCTCTTCCGGATAGAGGAAGAAATCGCCGCTGATCACCATATTCTTAAAGCGGCCATCAACGATATCGAAATCCACCACTACCAGCTTGCCACCGGGGGTCTTGTACTCGCCGTGCATTTTCACTTAACCTCTTGCGCTGTTCGAACAAGTGTTCTATACTACCTATGTCACGCCGATGGTGAGATATCCCCACCTTTTACGCTCCCATCCGGCAGAGGTGACAACCTTCTCTTCCCGAGCCGCCGGAGTTCCGCCTGGCGGCTCCTTTTGTTTTCCCGTAAGGAGCTAGCCGATGGCGGCTTCGAACCGGGGCAGGGTTTCTTCTTCGAAGGTGAGATGCAGCTCCACTTCATCGGCGAGGGTGGTTTCACCTTCAACCCAGTGCGGGACCTTGCGTTCCCAATCCTTCAGGGTGAGGTTGATGAGCAGGCTTACAAGTTCGCCACGATCCTGAATCAAGCCCTCCAGCAGCTCCTCCGGAGTGCCTTCCAGCCCGGCAGCATTCACCACAGTTGGCTCATTCTCAATGGCCCGGAGATTCACGTTCTCGCCGCGCATGATTTTCTGCGCACGGGTGAACATGGCGGCCTCGCGAGCGCGAACTTCCTTGAGTAGAGACAGCGCTTCCGGGGCGAGATCATCCGGAACCGGATTTCCGAGAATCTCGCGTAGGGTTGTGCTTTCTTCGGTGAGACCTTCGATCAGATCGCGATAGGCATCAAGCATCGGTGAGTGTGTCTTTCTCGAACGATTCGCTGTGAACCGCCCAGGTGTAGCCAAAGGGATCACGGAAGACGAATACGCCCTGGGTGGAATCGTCCATCACGGTCCAGTTGCGCACGAGTGCCTCGGCCTTGATGTTTTCAAGACTTTCATCAGAAACCAGCAATCGCACCGGATCCGGCACATTGGAGTGCACTGGCAACGCGTATGCGCGCCCCTTGCGCTCGAGTGCGAGCGTAAGCGGTCCATTTTGCAGGAAGGCGAAATCGGCTTCCGGGTTGGTGCGCACATCGCTTTCGGCCGTGTGCCGGGCACCGTACCAGATGTAGCCGCCCTTGCCATCGCGATCAGCGCGATCCACAAGGCTCGTTCCCAAAACTTCGGCGTAGGCCTGCTCGGCGCGGAAGAGATCGATCATCTCCAGATGGATCATCGAAACACCATCGATGCTCACGGTCGGATGATCGGTTGGCTCATCGGTGGCCATGATTGTGACGTTGCCCACACGAGGAGCATGCATCAGGGAAGCGCCGGCACCACGACCCTGACCACGGTTGGCTACAGGGTTGAGAGCATCCGCTGGCCCGACGCGGGTGGCGTGATCACCGATTTTCGGAATCGAGCGCTCGACCCATGGCTGATCGCGGCGAATGAAGGCCACAACCTCGGATGGGTCTGATTCGCCCACCGGCAACCGTGTGCCATTGGTGAGCAGGTAGTTGACCGGGCCAGCGCCAGGCATGTTTGCCTGTACATCGCTGTACCAATCCTTGAGTCGCCAGGCGATATCCAGTGTATGCGCCATAAGTGTGAGGGTGGTGCCCTCGTTATCGAAATCACCGCCAATACCATCGTGGGTATCCACGATGCCGGCATTGGGTGCGTGACTAATAACTACATTTGCTTGCGCATAGAGCGCATCCGGAACTTCCAGCAGGAACCGATAGGCCATGTGTGCCTCTCCCATCGTCAGGCCAATTGCTGTGGCTATTGTACCAACGTACAGCGGTTTGGCGGGCGGATTCGCGGCGAGAGAATCCACGAGTGTACGTACACTTTGCGAATAAATTCACAAGCCTGTGGTATCCTCACCCGGGTTGTTAGGACTGCACGTTCATGTAAAGAACGTTCCTACACAGCTTACGCTGCCCCTTCCCGGGTAGCGGGTCATTCAGTACATGCCATGGCTGGTGGTTTGAATGATCGATTTGAAACACGCGAGCGTGAACCATAACATGCTCGTCAATTCCTGAGGGAAGGATTTCTCACATATGTCGATTTCCGACAAGGCGACGCCCGCCGTGGCTTCGCATGCAATGTCTCGCCGTCTTTTTGCACGACGAGCCGTGGCTGCCGCTGCAGCCGTCACCGGTTTCTCCATCGCTACCTCGGCTGCCGCCCAGGAAACCGGAATGGTTCAAACTGAACCAGCACTCGAAACAGATTCCGCATCAACCTCCACTTCCACACAATCCACCACTGAAGAAGCACCTCGAAGCGGACAGTTCATTGCCGATTTCGCCATGCAGTTCGTGGGCTACCCATATGTGTGGGCCGGTAATACTCCGGCAGGTTTCGATTGCAGCGGTTTCACCCAGTACGTGATTCTCAACACCGTTGGCTACGATATCGGGCATGCCAGTGGCGGCCAGATGGCCTACGGCGCCTGGGTGGATGCCGGCAACCTGATGCCTGGTGATCTGGTGTTCTTCGCTGGAACCTACGGTGCCGGTGTGAGCCATACCGGTGTGTACATCGGCGATGGCCAGTTCGTGCACGCCGAAAATGAGGGCACCGGAGTCTGCGTCAGCTGGCTCTGGAGCGATTACTACGGTGCGCACTACTGTGGTGCCATGCGCCACTGGTAGATCCAGAAAAAACGAATCCAGCCAAACAGAGGAGACGGTCGGCGCGTGCCGACCGTCTCCTCTGTTTTCGCTAGCCGAACCGACTGGCGTTGCGTTCACGGGCCTTCGCGATCTCATCCTCACGATTCCGGGGCGGAGCGTTGGTCACCAGCGATGCCAACAGCTTCTCTGTGGCGGCGGCGACCTCCTCCACCGCGAGATCGAACGCTTCCTGATTGGCCTGGCTCGGTTTGGTGCTGCCACTCACCTTACGCACATATTGCAGCGCGGCGGCGTGGGCATCATCGGGAGTCGATGGTGGATCGTAGTTAAAAAGTGGTCGAATATTGCGGCACATCACATAGTCCTTGTCTGTTGCATAGTCTCGGCAGCATCTTCGTCTGGCACCAGTCTACCCATGAAGCTGCCGATGAGTGACAGGATACCTCCCACGACAAATGCAGTTTGCCAGGCCACGAGGTTCGTTTCCTCGCCACCTGAGCCGGCCTTGTAGATACCGATCACGGAAAGCACGGTACTCAGTAGCGCGACACCCATGGCGCCAGAAATCTGCCGTTGCACGCTGTACACCAT
>JAFAEA010000306.1 GCA_023424355.1 Chloroflexota bacterium
GTACTTTCGATTCAGTTCCCGAGATGCTATGATTGAGCTTACGAAGAGTTAGTAGACAGGCAGAGAAAGAAGGTGTGATGGAGTTCACCCGCAATAAGGATCGGAATCGATACGAGGTTCGCGTCGATGGCAAACTCGCCGGTTTCGCGGAATATATCGAGATGACCGGCCTGGTTATCTTCAGCCATACCGAGGTGCTGCCCGAGTTCGAAGGGCAGGGAGTTGGCTCTGGATTGGCACGATTCGCGCTGGACGATGTCCGTGCCGAAGGAACCCGCAAGGTGCAGCCGCTTTGTCCGTTTATCAAAGGCTGGATCGAGCGGCACGACGATTACAAGGATCTGGTGAGGTTGCTTCTATGACACGCAAGATGTACAAGGGGCCAATTGTCGATGTCAGTTTCGATGGCGAAATCTGCCAACATGCTGCTGAATGCGTGCGCGGCATGCCGGAGGTCTACAACACCGCGAAACGCCCCTGGATCGCGATGAATCTCGTGGATACACCGGAGAAAGCGGAGAAGTTCCGCGAGGTGACGCGCAGATGCCCGAGTGGCGCCCTGCGGTTACATGAGCATAGCGAGCGACAGGTGCCCGAAAGTTCGTAAATGCAAAGAACCGGCCTGCGAACATTCGCAGGCCGGTTCTTTTGATGCAACCTAGGCGGTTTGTGGTTCGTACTCGATCGGTTGATCGTTGACGGTCATGAGGATCGGGCGGCTGCGATTGACGATTACGTCGGCATTCACCACGCACTTGCGCACGTTTTCCATGCTCGGGATCTCGTACATCACATCCAGCAGCACATCTTCGATGGCGGTGCGGAGTCCGCGGGCACCGGTCTTTCGATCCTGAGCCTGCTTGGCGACTGCGCTGAGCGCATCTTCGGTGAACTCGAGTTCCACGTCGTCCAGATCGAAGAACTTCTGGTACTGCTTCACCACAGCGTTCTTCGGCTCGGTGAGAATGCGCATCAATTCAGCCTCGGTGAGGTGATCGAGCGCGACCGAGACTGGCAAGCGACCAACGAATTCCGGAATCAAACCGTACTTCATCAGATCATCGTGGCTGAGCTGCGCCAACGGATTGGCGATCTTCTCATCCTTGGTCTGCACATTGCCGAAGCCCATGCTGGATTGCTTGTTGAGTCGCTTCTCAACAACTTCTTCCAGGCCTTCAAACGCTCCACCGCAGATGAACAGGATGTTCTTGGTATCGATCTGGATGTATTCCTGATGCGGATGCTTACGTCCCGCCTGCGGCGGAACATTGGCAACCGTACCTTCGATGATCTTGAGCAACGCCTGCTGCACACCCTCACCGGAAACATCGCGAGTGATGCTTGGGTTATCGGATTTACGGGCGATCTTGTCGATCTCATCGATGTAGATAATGCCGCGCTGGGCACGCTCCACATCGCCGGCATTCTGAATCAGGCGAAGAAGAATATTCTCAACATCCTCACCGACGTAACCGGCTTCGGTGAGTGCAGTTGCATCGGCAATGCTGAACGGAACATTCAGCACCTTGGCGAGGGTCTGCGCAAGGTAGGTCTTACCGGAACCGGTTGGGCCCACCAGTAGCACATTGCTCTTGGCCAGCTCGATGTCGTCATCCAGATTGGCATTGATACGCTTGTAGTGGTTGTACACCGCTACAGAGAGGATTTTCTTGGCGCGATCCTGACCGATGATGTAGTTGTTCAGATGGTCATACAGAGCGCGTGGGGTCGGGATTGGTCCCTCGCCGAGATCGAAACTGGTCTCCTTCGGCTCCTCCTCATTGATGATCTCCTTGCAGAGCTGTACACACTCATCACAGATGTACACCTCGTTCGGACCAGCAATAAGGCGGCGAACTTCTTCTTGCCCCTTGTTGCAAAACGAGCAACGATATCGCATGTCTACCTCGTAATTGATGAACGGGACGGGAATTACTTCTCGTCTTCGCCGTTGTCGTTCTTGCCGATTTTGCTCAAATCGAGCGCAGCCGGGGTGAGTACCTTGTCTACAAGGCCATACTCACTGGCTTCTTCACCAGTCATGTAGTAATCACGCTGGGTATCGGCCTTCACCTTCTCGAAGGTCTGGCCGGTGTGATCGGCCATGATCTGGGTGAGGGTGTTGATAACGCTGAATGTTTCCTTGGCCTGCACTTCGATATCCGGAATGGCACCGCGGAAACCGCTAGAACCCTGATGGATCATGATGCGGCTGTTCGGCAGCGCGAACCGCTTGCCTGGAGTGCCAGCGGAGAGCAGAACTGCCGCCATGGATGCCGCCATACCCACACAGTACGTGCGAATATCCGGGCGAATCATGCGCATGGTGTCGTAGATGGCGAGTCCGCTGTAAACCTCTCCACCAGGAGAGTTGATGTACAGGTGAATATCGGCTTCGGGATCGTCGTGCTCCAGGAAGAGCAGCTGGGCGATCATGAGGTTGGCCATCTGGCTCTCAACCGGAGTGCCGAGGAAAATGATGCGGTCCTTGAGCAAGCGGGAATAAATATCGAACGAGCGCTCGCCACGGTTGGTGCTCTCAATAACCATGGGGATAAGCGAGTGGATGTCGGGGTTTTCCATTCAGGATCCTTCGTGATTGGTGTAGGGGCTCGTGCCACTAAGCAAGTGTAAGCGCAAGCCGTTCGAGATTCATCTTCTATATTACTCTTCCCGGCAAGTTGTGACACTCAATCCATGGAACAGATGATGGCAGTGGGCTCATCGTTCACACGGGTCATGGCAATGAGGGCGCGTCGGTTTCCCTTGCCGCGCAGGCGTTTTGTGATGGTGGGAACATCGCCAGCGAGTCCGCGGCGACGAATATCGATCGGGCCAATATCGAGTGCGGCCAAGGCTTGTTTGATTCGCTTCTCATGCCATGGAAGCACATCCAGTATCTGCCAACACGTTGTAAACGGAGTTCGCATCTCGTGATCCGTCACAAGGAAGCCGATCTCCGGGTCGATCATTCCTGCCCGCAGCATTCCGGATAGGTCGCGCACCATCCCAGAATTGGTGACCGCAGGATTCACATCGTGCAACCACTGGCCAGGCTCCGGAACTACCGTCCTGATTACATCCATGTGCCCACCATGGAATGAGTGCGCCCCGTGATTAACAATCACCGTGGCCCGATG
>JAFAEA010000324.1 GCA_023424355.1 Chloroflexota bacterium
CAAGGTGCCGATCTTCCCCGTTTCGTGAACTGCTGGCTATAACGACCCGACTCCTGAAACTGCAGCCCTGAACTCCCACGTATAATCAATCGCGGTGAAATCGATCGTCGCGAGGGAGTGCCATGTCTACAGAACCAGTTATTCAGTTACGAGGCGTCACTCGTCGGTATGGCGGCTTCACCGCAGTCAACAACATCGATCTCGATGTGAAACCCGGCGAAATCTTCGGCATTCTCGGTCCCAACGGTGCAGGCAAAACCACCACCCTCGAGATGATTGAAGGGCTCCGCGAGCCCGATTCCGGCAGCATCATGGTTGCAGGTTACGATGCCGTTGCCCAGGTGGACGAAGTCCGCAAGATCATCGGCGTACAGCTGCAATCCACGTCGCTTTTCCCGTTTCTTTCCGCACGCGAACTGGTAGAACTCTTCGGACATCTGTACGGAATCGCAAATCCAGTCGAACGCGCCAAAGAGCTTCTCGCCAGCGTGGATTTGGCCGATAAGGCCAACAACCGCATGGAGCAGCTCAGCGGCGGACAACAACAGCGACTCAGCATCGCACTCGCATTGGTCAACAGTCCGGTAGTGACGTTCCTCGATGAACCCACCACGGGTCTGGACCCGTTGGCGCGTCGAAATCTCTGGCAAACCATTCTCGATGTGCGCGCAAGCGGCAGTACCGTTGTGCTCACCACGCACTATATGGATGAGGCCGAGCACCTCTGCGATCGCATCGCGATCATGGATGGCGGCAAAATCATCGCCTGCGATACACCCGAGGCGCTAATCCGCTCCTTGCCGCAGGATGCGGTGGTGAAGGCGACAACTGCCGACGAAGTGACCTGGAACGATGGCCAGCTTGGCAACCTCCCCGGTGCAACCCACGCCGAACTCAGTCGGGATGCAGTGCAGGATACGGAGGTCAGCATCGGCACCGCCGATGTGCAGGCCACCATCACCGCGCTGCTGGAGCTTGCAAAGGCCGATGGAGTCAACCTCGCCAATCTCACCAGTACCAGCGCGAATCTGGAGGATGTATTCCTCACGCTCACTGGTCGATCCCTCGATTCCGGCGAATCAGAACCGGCAGAAGGAGACGCCGCATGAGCTCGTTTATGGCCATGCTGATCGCCAATATCAAAATGAGTCTGCGAAACAAACAGGCGATGTTCTGGAACCTGGCGTTTCCGGCACTCTTCATTGTGCTCTTCGGCTCGATTTGGGGAAACGATAACTTCTCCACGGTCGATATCGGTATCTCCGGCGAGGAATCGCCGATGTACACCGGCGTGGTGGATGCGTTCAAGAGTTCAGATCTTTTTGTGGTCAACACCGGATCTCACGACGACGAACTGGCTGCATTGGAAAACGACGACCGCGAGCTCGTGATTTCGCTGCCGGAAGCCGATGGCGATCCGATTCAAATCTACTCCTCCAGCGCACCGGCTGATGTCACCAGTCAGGTAACCATGAGCGCCACCCGCGCCATTCTCATGGATGTGCTTGGCGCATCGATGGGTGTGGATATCGAAGAAGTGCAGATCGATGCGCTGGATACCAGCTTCATCGATTGGTTCATGCCCGGCATCATCGCCATGAGTCTCATGAATACCGGCATCATCGGCATTTCGACTGCGTTCGTCGCGTTCCGCGAGAAGGGAATTCTCCGCCGCATCAAGGTGACCCCATTCCCGCTGTGGAAATTCCTGTTGGCGCGTGTACTCGGTGCCATGATCGTTGGTTTGGCGAGCACATTCGTGCTCATCGGACTCAGCATGATCCTCTTCGGAGCCGAGGTGCGGGGCAACTGGCTGCTGATCATCGCCATGATCATTCTTGTGAGCACCTGCATGTTGAGCATCGGTGCAGCGATCGCGGCGATTGCACGCAATGTCGAAACCGCCGCCGGCATGGCGAACCTGATCACTTTCCCGATGATGTTCCTCAGCGGCGTCTTCTTCCCGATCGACTCTATGCCGGATTGGATGCGACCAATCATGGCCGTGATGCCGCTCCGCTACGGTGTGAACGCTATTCGCGAGCCGATGCTCTATGGCAATGGAATCGGCGCCATCTGGATGGATATCCTGATCCTGATCGCGATTAGCGTCGCAACGATCTTCATCGCGGTGCGGTTCTTCACCTGGGATTCGGTGAAGAAGTAGCCAAAAATGCAACGAGGGGGTTCGATTTGATCGAACCCCCTCGTGCTTACCTACATAGATTGCAGAACTACATCACACGCTTGTCTGGCAACGTATCGAGCGAGTAGTTTCGCCACACCGGAATGCCGCAGTAGCGCTCGCCTTCCGGACAAATCGGACGGCGATTGGCGCGATCACGCATCACACACGGCGGCCCATCCACATACTTGCCGATAATCGGGTGAATATCGCGCACCTGTTTCACTTCCTGCCACGCTGTTTCGCTGATTTCGCGCTGGGCATCGAGGCAGAGTCGCTTGATCCACTTCCAGTAGTAGTTCAGCAATGAACCGCTTTCGTGGAAGCGCACATTGTGGCTGTTGGGCAGCAAGTACAGCGCCGCTTCCGGATTCGCATCCGCAGCAAGTAGCTGATTCTTGGCATCCCACATGGTTTGAACGGCGTTGTTATACACCTCGAGTGCCTCAGGGTTCTGACGCACGGCCCACGGGATGATCACATCCGGATTCTGGCGGAGGTGCGCGGTGAGCATCGGGCTGCTGCCAGGTGTGCCGCGGTGTCGCTGATTTTGCGCATCTTCAGCGCCACTGATTTTCTTCTGGAAGGTGAACTGCACGTGGTTCATGGTTTGCATCAGCTTGCTGTGCATACCAAGGAACACAGCGTGGCCATGATATGCGTTCTGGCTGCCATCGAGAACCCGGGCGATCGCATCCTCATCGCTGATAGATCCAGCTTTCATGCCCATTACGGTGCGCACAGCTTCGGCCAGCACCTGCTCGCCGTTCGGATTGAACTGCACCAGCTTGCTGTTGAGTCCGCCCAGCTGGGCATCGTATTCCTCGAAAAAGCGCTCGGCGCCATCGCGATTCTGGCCGAGGTTGGTGTGCCAATCGCGGAAGGTCTCCGCCTCCAGGCTCTGCTCGTTCGCGAGCGGAGTGAGATCCAGCGGATGTCGTGGACCACCAAGGAAGTACGGGTCCATCTCCAGTATCTGACTAACCATCTGATTCACGATGTAGCGAACTTCAGTTGGCGCATCTGGCTGATTGGCAAGTACGTAATAGCGTAGAAGCGTGAGGCCGTTCACGGTGTGATAGAGGTGAGCCGGAGTCGCTAGCGGCAGCACGTAGCGAGCAACTTCCTGCGCGCGCTTCTGCACATCGTTGGCAAAGCGAGCCTTCGCGGCATCGCTCTGGGCCTTCGCACGGGCCGGGAACACCTGTGTGTACAACTTCTCGAAATCCGGAGTCAGGATCTCCACCATGCGCGAGTATGCATCGAAGGATGTTTGCGTAGCGTGATCGTAAACGCTGGTGAGATGTCCCGGAAGGTCCGGCGCGGTCATGGTTTCGCCAGTGACTTCGCGGTATCGCTGGCTCACTTGCTCACTGTTGTAGAACGGGTGGCTGTGGAAGAAACTCCACAGGGCCAGGCGGCTGACATTATCCAACACGAAAATGAAGGTGCTGTGCTGGAAGGTGGTGTGGTGCCCAGCAGCAAACAGATCGGCATAGAGCTTGATGGCGCGCTCGCGGCGATCGTCTCGCGCAGCCAATTTCTCGGCGCTAAGACCTTCCTTTGGCTCGCCGTACACCAGTTTCAGGACATTCTCGGCATTCGCCGGCCGCGCACCGTAACAGCTCCAGGCGGCAGCAACGGTCACCGCAAACGGATGCGATGTACTTTCTTCCTGCAGCAGTTTCACCACGGGCGGATCGCTACGGAACATGGCCGGGGATTGCAGCGCCAGAGGATGTTCTGGCAGCTCGAGTCGATGAAGGTTGCGGGCAATGAAATCGTAGGTCATGCGATGTCCTGATTGCGGGTTCGATGTGCCATTGCGGGAGGCACGGTTACTGGCTCTAAGGATACCCCAGCAGGGCCACCTCACCTCGGCCTCCAGCGAGTAGAATCGGGAAAGCCCCCACGGGCTTTGACTTTTGTGAGACCCGACCTTACAGTTATGTCTCAGATGTATTTGTCATGGCCAAATACCCAACTCAACTAAACAATGCACTTCATATTTCAGGGTACGAATGCATTTGATGGCTGAGAGTTAGCAATATTTGTCATGGCCAAATACCAAGTGCAACCCAAGGATCCACACTACATGTCGGGGTGCGAGTGCGCCCAGTAGGTGTGGAAGTAAACGTGCGGAGATCTAAATGGACCAGCGAGAACAGCGTTTGCGAGTATCACGACGAGGATTTCTTAAGGCGAGTGGCGTAGGCGCCGTGGGTGCTGCCAGCAGCATTGGCGTAGTGCCGTTCGCGCAGTCGGCCGCTGCCCAGAATAGCTGGGACGCCGAGCACGATATCGTCGTGGTCGGTTCCGGTGGTGCTGCCTTCGCCGCCGCTATCACCGCCAAATCCGAAGGTGCGGATGTGGTGATGTATGAGAAGGGTGCCTATGTCGGCGGAACCACCCTCGCCTCCGGTGGTGGCGCATGGTTCCCCAACAATGTGCTGATGCAGGAAGAGGGAATCGACGATCCCAAGGAAGATGTCGTCAAATACATGGCGCGTTATTCCTACCCGCACCTCTACAACCCAAATCACGAGACACTTGGTCTTTCAGCCGAGATCTTTGAGAACCTCAACACCTATGTCGATGCCTCCCCGGAAGTTTCGAAACTGCTCCAGGATGTTGGCGCAATCACGTGGATCTTCGGCAATGCCAACGGCCCGACAGGCGACATGATCCAGACCGACTACATGGATCACTTCGAAGAGAATGTGCAGCCAACCCACCGCTCGCTGCATCCAATCACGGATGATGGCAAGCAGGGCGGCGGCGGCCTTATGATCGGCGGCTATCAGGCCTGGGCCGAGGAAAATGGCATCGGCATTCACCTGCTGCATCGCGTCACCAATGTGGTTGTGAACGGTGAAGGTCAGATCATCGGTGTCGAGATCGATGTGCTGCCAGAAGAAGCAGCCGATGCCGCCACTCCAGCCGCGACTCCGGTCACCGCGCAGAAGCAGACGGTACGGGCACGCAAGGGCGTGATCTTCGGCAGTGGTGGGTTTGGCCGCAACGAGGACATGATGCACCACCTCATCGGCATGCCGTACTTCGGTGGATGCTCGGCCCCGACCAATGAGGGCGATTTCGTCACCATCTCCAGCAAACTCGGCGCAAAGATGAGCAATCTGCACAATGTCTGGCGCAATAGCAGCATCTTCGAGCAGGCCGTTGCCAGCAGCGCTGCCTACAATTGCACCTGGTTCTTCAATGGCGATTCGTTCATGATCGTGAACCGCAATGGTCGCCGCTTCCACAACGAGAAGCGCAGCTATCAGGATCGACCGATGGCGCACTTCGATTACAACCCGAACGAGGGCGATTGGACCAACCGTCTCGGCTTCTTCATCTACGATCAGCGCGTCCAGGATAACTGGGGCGGACGATTCCCGCTCCCGGGCGATCCATCCACTGCTCCGTACATCATTTCGGCCGATACGCTGGAAGATCTCGCAGCCGGCATCGCCGAGCGTGTGGAATCGCTCTCAGATGTCACCGGCAGCTTCACGCTCAACGAGAACTTCACGGCCAATCTGCTGGACGAAGTCGCCCGCTTCAACGAGTTCGCCACCACCGGTGTGGATGAGGACTTCGAGCGCGGTATTCGCCATTACGATACCGATGTTCCGCGAGGACCGATCACCGAGAATCCGACCATCGAGCAGTACCCGGCCGATGATCAGCCGAACGTGGCCATGTACCCGATCGCTGCTGAAGGCCCGTACTACGCATTCATCACCAGCCCGGCAGCAGTGGATACCAATGGCGGACCGGCCATCAACTCCAACGCTCAGATTGTGCGCTGGGATAACGAGCCAATCGAAGGCTTGTACGGTGCCGGTAATGCCGTTGCATCCACCAGCGTGAATGCATACTGGGGTGGTGGTGCCACGTTGGGTAATGCCCACGTTTGGGGCTACAAGGCGGCATTGCACGCCGTCGCATCCGAAGAGAAGTCTGCTTCCTAGTTCACTCGCACGCAGAGGGGAGAGTTCCCCTCTGCGTGACCACCGGAGTTTTCCATGCCATCCAGGCGTCCACTGAGCCAGCTCATCCACTTTCCCATTCAGGCAGGCGAGGGCGGCAAGCCCATCGTTACCCTCCACGATTCGAGCCAGTTTGCAAAAGATGTGGCCGATTGGGGACCTCAGGCGTCGCCGGATGGACCCGTGACGGCATTGGAATCGTACAAGGGCGTGTTCGTGGCCAAGGAAATAGTGGGTTACACCTGGTTTCTTGGCCCTGATACCGCTCCCTCGCCGATGTTCTTTGGCGATTCTCTTGGCGAGATCGAGAAATTTCTGTGGGATGAAATCGATCGTTCCGAGGAGTCGCCAGCGCAGCTCCCATTCCTGATCGGTATCGGCCAGGGCGGCATCATGGCACTGGCTACTGCTCTGGCCGTTCCAGATCTTCTGAGCGGTGTGATTGCTGTCGATGCATTTCTGCCGAAGGTTGGTGGATGGAATCCGCCACTGGCACCGATGAATCGCTTGCCAATTTTGCTGGCGAATCCCAAAACCACCGGACATCCAAACGCGCTGGAAGGCAAAACACTGGAGACTCAGCTGGGCGTGTGGGATGCTGACGTTGAATCCGTCTCCGTGGATGATCTGAAGAATTCCTCCGTCTTGCGAGATTGGGTGGCCGGGCACGAAATCCGATACATTAGTGAAGACGAATAGTGATTCACGATTGAGGCGTACACGTGGGGCAAAAAACATCACAACTGCAGCTGGCCAGAGAGATGATTTCCACGCTCCCTGCGTGGGGCAGGTGGGCTGCATCGATGCGGGATGTGGAAACTCCACACGGCAAGGTTGGCCTCCGACAAGCCGGTATTCTCTGGCAGCTCCGCTACGAAACCATCCCTCCAGAAGATCGTTCAACTACAGGAATTGCTGCCCTGCTCGGTGTGCAGAATAGCGTGATCACACGCGCCGCCGAACGGCTGGAACACCTCGGATTAATCGTCAGAATCGTCCATGAGGATGATCGACGTCGCTCCACAATTCAGATTACCGAGGCCGGCATGGAAGTGAGCGTGTACATCGAAAACCTGTTCACCCATGCGATCGTAGACGCCATGGGCAATCTGCCTCAGCAGGATATTGACGATCTCCAGAAATCCATCGCCACCCTCGCCAACATCATGGATAAGCTCCTCCACGCTCCTCCCGGTTCCTGACCGCACCCCACCTTCCCAGAAAACTCACGGTTGCCAATTCATGGTACGGTCTCTAGGATGTTTCCAAGACCAAACCGCTGAAGTATCGCTGCCATATTGCGGAGGGCAATAGGTTCGCGTTCCCAATCACGCGGCGGGGATGGAAGGATGGACCAGTATGAGCGAGCACACTACTCTTCAATCCGTGTTTCAGGCGTTCTCTCGCGGCGATATCTCCAGACGTCAATTCGTGCAGCAGGCGTCCGCACTCGGGCTCGGAGTGGCCGCCATCAGCTTTCTCGCTGAGCGCGCCGAGGCTCACCAGGCAACTCCAGAAGCCACACCGGCAGTGGCCCCGGAACGACCATCAACGGGAACCGAAAATCAGGAGCGAGGTGCTGGCGGAGAACTTCGCATCATCCAGTGGCAAGCACCAACCCAGCTCAGTCCACACGTGTCCACGGGTGTGAAGGACTACCTCGCCGCATTACCAGTAGTGGAACCGCTGATTCACTACCTCACCGATGCGCAGATGTACCCGAACCTGATCACGCAGGTGCCGAGCCAGCAAAATGGGATGCTGAACGATGATCTCACCGAGGTAACGCTGGAGCTCCTGCCGGATCTGCTTTGGAACGATGGCACGCCGGTAACCTCGGCCGATATCGATTTCACCATCAATTGGGTACTGAATCCGGATAACGCCGCCTCCAGTTACGCCCAGTTTGAGACCATCGAAAGCGTCGAAATTGTGGACGAGCGCACGGCAAAGGTGACCTTCAAGGCCCCGAATCCGTTCTGGATGACTCCGTTTGCGGGCACCACCACTGGCTACCTCTATCCAAAGCACGTGCTCGAAGCCGGGCCAGAAGCGCACGATCAGTTCCTCTCCAATCCGGTGGGCACCGGACCATATATCGTAGAATCCTTCACACCCAACGACGAAATTCGCTACACCGTGAACGACCACTATCGCGAGCCGAACAAGCCGTTCTTCAGCTCCATCTACCTCAAGGGTGGTGGCGATCCGGCAGCCGCAGCGCGAGCGGTGGTTCAGACGGGCGAGTATGACTTCGCCTGGTATCTGCAAGCAGAGATCGATGTGCTCAAGGAAATGGAGAGCGACGATTCTCCCGGCCAGATCATCCCGTACATGGCTGCCACGGTAGAGCGGCTCAACTTCCAGTTCGCCGATCCCCTCACCGATGTCGATGGCCAGAAGTCGGAGGTGAACACACCCAATCCGCGACTAGCCGATCCTGCCGTGCGGCAGGCGATTGCCATGGGGATCAACCGGCAGATCATCCGCGATCAGTTCTACGGCGAGGATATGTCTGTAGCCGTGAACATCGTGCAGGGTGATCCGCTCACATACTCCGAAAACACCGAATACATCTATGATCCCGAGGCAGCGGCCCAGGTGCTGGAAGATGCCGGCTGGGTGATTGAGGACGGAGTTCGGACCAAAGATGGCGTGAAGCTGGAACTGACCTACGCAACGGAAACGAATGCGATCAGCCAGAAAACCCAGACTGTGGTGAAGGCGAACCTCGAGGAGATCGGGTTCCGCGTGACGCTGGAATCAATTGATCCGGGCATGTTTTACGATGGCTCGGCAGGCAACGATTTGAACCTGAACCACTTCTACTGGGATATGTGCATGTACAAATCGGTGCCGGCGAGTCCGCGCCCGATCTCGTTTATGTCCAACTGGTATGCGGGTGCCGATGGCGCCAATATCGCCCAGCAATCCAACGGCTGGAGCGGAGTTAACAATAGCCGATATCAATCCGAGGATTACGATGCTCTGTACGAAAGCGCCCTCCAGGAGACAGATGCCGACGCTTTGGCAGAACTGTTTATCCAAATGAACGACCACCTGGTGTTGAATCATGTGTTGGTACCACTGATTCTGGTGGGAACCCCACGGGGCATGAGCAAACGTTTGCGCGAGGAGAATATCTCACTCGCACCTTTCTCTTACGACTACTGGAATATTGCTAACTGGAATACCGTGGTAGAATAAGGCTACCAGGTTGGGGACCAGAACCTGTTACAATATACATAAGTTCTGGCGGCAAAATAGATGTCGAGGCAGTCAAAGCGACGGCATGGTTCGTCGTACTCGACGCACGTGGAGGATTCCATTATGTCCAACTCCACTGCCAGCGGTGACCTGGCGAAGAGAATGGTCCATACGCTTCCAGGTTGGGGGCTTTGGGCAGTAGATGTGCGAGATTTTCAGACTCCGTACGGGAGTATTGGTTTCCGTCAGGCCAGCATTTTGTGGCTTCTGAGAAATGAAGATTTCCCCGAAGCAGATCGCACACCTACGGGCATAGCCAAATACTTCGGCATCCAGAACAGTGCCATCACCCGCGCAGTCGACAAGCTCGAACAGGGTGGTTACATCCAGCGAGAAGTCGCCTTCGAGGATCGGCGCCGTCACTTCCTGGTACCAACCCAAAAGGGTGTGGATATCAGCAAGTGGATTGAGCAGCTGTTCACAGCACCATTGCAAGAGGTGCTGGCGGAGTTGGGAGAAGACGAGAAGGAGACGCTAAGCACCTCTGTAGATTCTCTCTTCCGAATACTGAGAAAAACACGTTCACACACCAAGGCAAATCTGAAGATTTAGTCACAAATCGACGTTTGGTGGCATCAAACCTGATTTAGAACCCCCCAGATGGTTGCACATTGCAATCATATGGGGGTTTTTGGTGTCTACAACGGAGGTGCTACATGGTGAGCTTAGGTTACACACTCTCGAGCGAAGAATTTCGTGCCAGCGATTTGGTTGAACAGGCAGTCAAAGCGGAAGAAGCCGGGTTTGCCTTCACCAGCATTTCCGATCACTTCCACCCGTGGCTGGATACGCAGGGACACAGTCCATTTGTCTGGAGCACACTCGGCGGTATCGCTGCACGTACGTCGCGCATTGAAGTGATGACCGGTGTAACTCCGCTGAGCCACCATTATCACCCCACCATCGTGGCGCAAGCAGCGGCCACCATCGCCGATATGATGCCTGGACGATTCTCTTTGGGGATTGGTACCGGCGAGGCGCTCAACGAACACATCATGGGCCTGCCATGGCCACCGGTGTCCATTCGTCAGGAGATGATGAAAGAATCACTGGAGATCATCCGTCTACTATGGGAGGGCGATTACAAGACCTTTGAAGGCAAGTACTACAAAGTGCACAATGCCAGGCTCTATACCTTGCCGGAACAACTGCCACCAGTGATTGTGAGCGCATTCGGTCCCGAAAGTGCCGAAATCGCCGGAGAAATCGGAGATGCTCTGGTAAGCACCGCTCCTGATAAGGAGGTGGTCGATACCTTCGCCAGGTCCGGCGGTGAGAATAAGCCTCGCTATGGCCAACTCACCATGGTGTACGACGAGGATGAACAACGGGCGAAGGAAACAGCGCTCAAGTATTGGTCATACACCATTCTGGGAGGCCAGGCCTCGCAGGAACTTTCGCTACCAAAGCACTATCAGGAAGCTGTGGAACCACTCGCCACCGTGGACAACGTGGCAAAATCAGTGGTTTGCAGCAACGATCCCGATCGCTTCCACGAGGAGATCCAGAAGTACATCGATGCCGG
>JAFAEA010000334.1 GCA_023424355.1 Chloroflexota bacterium
AGCCACTGCAGCGCAGTGCGAAGCGCATCCGGCATGAACCACAGCGGCACCATTTGTCCACTCACAAAGGCGATCACCGAGAACATCAGAAAGCGGATGCCAGTTGTATTGATAATCCAGAAGCCCAGGAGACCGATCGGCATCCACACCAGCACGGAGAGTACATAGGCCAGCACGAGGCTGATAAGGTAGCCAATAGTGGCCAGACCCGTCAGAGGAAGCGCGAGCGAGCCAACCAGAGCCGCGAACGGAAGCATCACCAGAATCAGCGGTATCCGCCCGATCACGAAGCCGACATCGTATGCCAGCATCTGTGGGATCAGTCCAACAGGTCGAATCAGATCGCCAGCGACGGTTCCCCGCTGAATTCGACTCTCCATCTCCGCGGATGAGACGGAATCAATGAGGTATTGCTGCAGCATGGCGATGGTGACATACACAATCATCATGTGCAGTGTCACTCCGTTCATCACTTCTCGATCTCCGTACACCGCTTGCCAGATCATTCGGAGTGAGAACAGCATAATCACGTTACGAATAATCCATAACACCATGCGGCTGCGATAAATCCAGGTGCGTTGAATTGCCATGCGAGTACAGGTGACAAGGGCTGGCCATTGATTAGTTATGGTCATACCGTAACCTCGCGGGTCTCATAGATCTCCCGAATGATGCCTTCCAGTGCTGGTTCACGGACCCCGAGATCGATGATCGGTAGCCTCGCCGCCAGCCACGCGATGGTTTCTGGAAGAGATTCCGAATCCGGATCGACCTGAAAGGTCGCCTTCATGCCATCCTGGCTTGCGATCGCGATGTGATCGGGTAGTTGTCCCAGATTCGTGATGCTCTCTGGAGCGTCTACCACCACATCCACCATGCGGTGGGGGGCATAGCGTCGCTTTAGGTCCTGAGTGGGACCATCGAAGAGCACGTTGCCGTGATCGATGATGACGATTCGATTGCAGAGTCGCTCCACGTCGCCCAAATCGTGTGTGGTGAGGAGTACCGTGGTTTTTCGCTCCCGATTAATTTGCTCGATAAAGCTGCGGATGCGCTCTTTCGCCACAACATCGAGGCCCACCGTGGGTTCATCGAGGAACAGTACCGGTGGCTCGTAGAGCATTGCTGCTGCGAGATCACCTCGCATGCGCTGCCCCAGGCTTAGTTGCCGCACCGGAGTGTGGAGAAAGCTCTGGATTTCCAGCAGTTCGATCAGCATGTCCCGATTGCGCCGATATTGCTCCGGATCCATGCGATACATCTTGCCGATGAGGTTCAGGCTCTCATCCAGCGGCAAATCCCACCAGAGTTGGCTCCGCTGACCGAAAACCACCCCGATGTTCAACGCGTTCTGCGTGCGTTGCTCCCATGGCACTACACCGCATACTTCAACGGTACCTCTGGTGGGCACCAGGATTCCGCTAAGCATCTTGATGGTGGTACTTTTGCCGGCACCGTTGGGACCCAGATACCCAACGATTTCCCCCTCGTCAATGGAGAGGCTGACATCGCCGACAGCATGGGTAGTGACGCTCTCGCGCGAGAAGAGCGTGCGCAACGCTCCGAATGTTCCTGTATGGCGCTTGGGGCGGACAAAATCCTTGCCCAGATTGCTGGCGGAAATAATCGGCACGTTTGGCTTCTCCCTCGTAGAATGGCTCCAGTATTGCACAAGGAGAACCCATGAATCTCACTCCCAACGTAAGCGTGCTGCAGTCGGAATTGTGGCAAACCAACACCGGTATCATTCGCGGCCCGCAAGGAACGGTGCTTGTGGATCCTGGGATATTCCCTGCCGAGCGAGATGCGATTGTCGCCGAAGCAGGGGAGGTGGTGGCCGGATTCTGCACGCATGCCCATTGGGACCATGTGCTGTGGGATGCACGATTCGGTACCGATGTGCCCAGGTTCGCAGTGTCAAAAACCATTGCCCTCATCCACAAAGACCGGGATCGGATACTGAACAACCTCACTAACATGGAGCAGTATCTCCGTGAAACGGGCCAGACCAGCGGTGAGGAGTTGTGGGATCGATCTTTGCTGTTCGCCGAGCAGCCAATCGCGTGGGGCGAGGGGAGTATCGCCGGCATTCCGATGGAGTCGATCCACATCCCTGGTCACGAGGATGGCCAGGCTGCATTAATGCTCCCGGATCATCGGGTCTGTTTCGTCGCCGATACGCTCAGCGATATCGAGACGCCGAGTGTTCACAACGGCATCCGCAGCATCGCACTGTATTTGGATACGCTCGATCGACTGGAGTCGCTGATTTCCCGGGTCGACTGGATAATCCCGGGTCACGGAGCACCGTGTTCTCCGGATGAGGCAATGCGACGGCTGATTGCCGACAGGGCGTATCTGCAGCATCTGATCCCGGCGGTCATGGATGCCGAAGCGGGGGAGGGGGCAGAAGAAGTTGCCCGCCGGATCTTGACGGAACTCGGTGAAGAACGGGCGCAATCCGAACTGGCGTGGAGTATGCATCTCGATAACGTGCAGCAACTTGTTGCCGAGCGAGAACTACGCTCATCGGATCTCAAGACTCGGCAAAGTGCCCGAATCATTCTGCTCGATGCCGA
>JAFAEA010000397.1 GCA_023424355.1 Chloroflexota bacterium
CTCAGAACACCCAATGCGCCGATTCCAACTGTGACGAGGACGGCGCACAACAGCACCATGCCGAGGTGATCTCGCAGGACGGTGAGTTCCCACTGTTGAGGCGAAATCAGATTGCGCTTCGTGGAGGTGTGCGCCGAATATGCCGGATACCAGACCGCAACTCCACCAACCACAATCGCGATGAACGTGAGCACATATCGCCGCCCAATCGGCCACCAGGTCGAGCCAAGCGCGCGGCGCTGCCACTCCTCGATCGCAAGACCGGTCGCCACGATTCCGGCGGTCAGGTAGATTCCCCACTCCGCCGAAACGATGAGCGCCCCGGCGACAGGGATAAGCAGCAGAATTCTGGTGAGCATCGATTGCCCATCCGCCATCAGCAGGTGCACAAGCACTACAGTCAGAATAGCGAGTGTGATGACTTCCAGTGGGAGCGAATCCGCTGTCAGCATCGGGACAATTCCGCCGCCAAAGGCGAAGGCGCTCCCGAGCACGATGGTGATTGCAGCCGCCGGGGCAATCCAGCGATTAGCAACACTTGAGATCAGGCTCCAGATCGCGCCAGCCAGCATCGCAAATCCGGCGACGATGCTGACATTGAAGGCCACCGTCGGCTCGAGGTGAAGCAATCTGCCCATCGCCGCCCAGGGGAGCATGGCACTCCAGTATGTGTGAAGCAGACCGCCGCTCAACCAGGGATCGGCCGGAGGAAGATCGACCGAGCGCATCAGCGCAGTAAATTGCAGCAGGTGATGATCCGGCAATATGGATTGATACGAGCGAATCAATCCAGCGATCAGGAAGACGCCTGCGAAGACCATTTCGCCGGCGAGCATGGTTCGCCACTTTTGGCGGAACTGATAGCGGAACTCCCCGAAATCATTGCGACGAGTGTCGAGCCGCGAGGTGGCGATCATGGCAATTGCGAGCAGTATCGCCAACCATCCGAACGACATCCCAAACCACGAGACCAGGATCAGCGTGACTGCAGAGACCAGAATAAGTCCGAGCCCCTTGGCCAGCATCCAGCCCATATCCGGGAGCTTGCGAAATGCGATCCACGAAGTGAGCGGCCACGCAGCGAAACCGATGATCTGCAGCACCAGCCACATCGCGATGAGTGGATGTTGCTGTATGAAGCCATCGGCAACCTGATCGCTCCACGAACCGTTCTCGGTCTGGTTCTCGATCGCAGCATCGGTCATCAGCATTTGCCGGGGAAGTGGATCTCCAGGAATGTAGTGGATACCGCCATATCCCCAGGCTGTATTGAGCTCGTCATACACAAACTGCGCATTGAAAGAATCGGTCTTTTTGAAGATGCGGACTTCTGGGTGTTCATAGACCGTCAGTGATTCCTCGGCAGTGCGATCATCCCACTCGATGCCAAAGATCTCCGGTCCCTGCCGGAAGGTGGCCACCGGCTCAAATCCGAGCTCGCCGCTGAGCAGCATTTCGTAGTAGCGCACGGCCACCGGGTACCGTTCGGGTTGGCGAACTACCGAATCGATGATGCGGTTTGAGCTCAGCACGATGTAATCGACTTGGCTCAGTTGCCCCACCAGCGTGGTGACCTTGCTGTTATCGGCGGATTCATCGCCATAGAGATCGAGGGTCATGCCAATGTAGGCGCTTCGATCCCGATCCGGCAGGTATATCGGTAGCGCATCGTCCCAATACTCGTTGCTCACCACACTACCTGCGGGCACGTTCTCGTAGATCCACTCGCTGGCTTCGATGCGGGTGATGGGTTTGGTGTATAGAGACGAAAACGCGAGCCCGAACATCACGGTGTAGATCAACACACCGGTAGTGAGCAGTTGGGCGATCCAACGACGCGAGAGCCGCTGTTCCAGCTCGATCAGGAATCCGGCAACGAGCACAATCAGGAACGGGTAGATGTGCATGAGGTAGCGCTGATTCTGCGCGATACCCGTGCCGAAAATCACGATACTGCCGATGCACCAACCAGCAATGCCAATGAACCACCAGGTGGACCAATGCTGCTTACGGATGATGCGCCAGCAGAAAACTCCGAGGGCAACGAGGGCGAGCGCACCCAGAGCGATACCCATACCCCACAGCACCATGTTCTGCAGGATGTACAAAATCGGTGTGCGATCGATCCACTGGATACTGGGCTTCATATCTACCAGGCCGGTTTGCACGGCACGCCAATACGCCAGATCATCCAGCCACTGTTGATTCAGCGAGATATTCCACCAGTTTGGACCTGCAAATGCATATGGTTGTGACAGTCGGAAGGTCCAGAATGCGATGAATCCGCCAGTGAGAGCTGCCGGGAGTGCCGGGTACACGCGATCGTGCATGCTGGGAACGAGCGCTCGCCAACCTCGCAGGCGAACGAGCTCCAGCACCGGCAGAGCCAGAAACGAAAGGCTGATGAGGTAGTTCGGCTTGCTGGCTCCGGCCAACCCGATCATCATGCCGGCAAGCGCCATCCAGGCAATCGACTGTCGATCCCAGGATTTCAGCACGTAATAGAACGCGGCAACCGTAAAGAACACGGCGATGGAATCCACCGTGAAGAAATGGGCTGATTGAATGAATAGCGGTGTAAACGCCAGCAGGATTCCGGCGAGAATCCCTGCCCGATTATCGAAGAAACGCCTGGCGAGAAGCGCGGTGAGAATCACGGTGCCGGTATCCAGCACCGCATTGACGGCCCGACCGACGAGATAGATTTCGCCGTAGGTGTCCTTATCAAAGATTCCCGCGATTGCCTTCACCAGAAACGATGGAAATGTTCCGTACACAAAGGAACCGTGCTGGGTGTTGTATGGATTCAGGGGCGAAACAGCAGCATTGAAGTACTCGGCAAACGATTGCGGCCAGCGAAGATCGGTGGTGACCCACACTACAAAGCGCTCATCTGGATGCAGATAAGTTCCCTGATCCCAATCAATACCGATCAGACGAAGAGCGAGTGCGACAATCGCCACGCCCCCCAAAAACAGCCAGAATCCAGAACGACGCATCATGCATCGCCCTCGTAGATTTCTTCCCAGGCATTCCCGACGGATTCGAGTGAGTAGCGTTCTTCCAGAACCTGCTCATTCGGGCGAAATCGCTCCGGCACGGCAAGGACCTCGGCGATCTGCATCGCGAGGTGATTGGCATCTCCCGGGCTGGCGAGCAGTCCTCCGTGGGTGCGTTTGATAGGATCGCTCACACCGGGCAGATCGCTCGCGACCACTGGCGTGCCGAGCCGCATGGCCTCGATCTGCACCATGCCAAAGCTCTCGGTCCAATCGATGCTTGGCAGCACCAGCACATCGATGGCGGCATAGAACCGGGCGAGATCGTCGTCGCTGAGTTCGCCGAGCTCGTCGACGGCGTATCCGTAGCGCTCCAACCAGACATCCCAGGGACCGTGACGTCGCTCGCCGGTGCGTGGATCGGTATTTGGTCCAGCCAGTGCCACCACCGCATTGGGAAATCGCATGCGAAGCAGCGGAATGGTTTGCAATAGAACCTCAATTCCCTTTTCGGAAGCGTACCGCCCCACGAATCCGATGACGGGAGCGCCTCCCCAACCGCGTTCATCGCGAAAAGCCTTGCGGGCATCCCGCGGAACCGGGAGTACCTGAATCGGCGGTGGCACCACGTGGAGATTCCGACGCATGAATTTGCCCACCGGGCTCACCCGGGCGCGTGCTTCGGTGTTAGTGACGAATGCATGAGCAAATCTCCCACCAACAACCGAACTGAACTTCGCCACGGTGGCGGCAAGTCGGGTGAGCAACGATCCATTCAGCACCAGATCTGCATGATGCGTGACTACAACTCGCTTCTTGCGCAGCCGGCAAGCCATCACGATCGCTGCGGTCTCAGCCATCGGCAGATGAAGATGCACCGCATCGACATCATCCAGCCGACGCAGAATCGTCGGCAGGAGCATCGGCAGAATCACCGCCCGGTCAAAGCGCAATCCGACCCGCAGACGGGTAATGTCGATTCCATCTGGAGTCACCTCGTGATTCGGCAAGGAGGAATCGTGGCGGGCACAAATCACCTGCACGTCGTGCCCGCGAGATCGCATTTCGCGAGCAAGGCGGGCGGCATAGATCGTGAGACCGCTGGTATATGGCTCGTAGTAATAAAGAACTTGCAGAATGCGCACGTAAGGCTCGCGGATGAATCAGGGCCACTCAAATACCTGATTAGATTATCCGATTCCAAGCACAGCCGTAACGGTGAGTGCGCTTAGCACCAACAACACGGTGAGGATGAGCACCACATTCACCACTTTGCCACCCATTTTTCTCACAGACCGAAGATCCACATCGAGACCCAATCCGGCCATGGCAACGGCAGTGAGAATGCGGCTGAGTTCCGTGGCAGGATCGATCAGTGATTCGGGCACAAGACCAGCAGTTCGGATGATGGCGCAAATGAAGAAACCAAGAACAAACCACGGGAGGAACTTGCTGAGCTGAAATCCTGCAGACTCTTCGCCGGGTTCACGATACTTCCATGCAAAGAACGCCACGACCGGGCCGAGCATCATTACGCGAGTGAGCTTCACCAAACTGCCGATTTGACCGGAAACCGCACTGACGGAGAACGTGGCAGCCAGCACCTGCGGCACCGCGTAGACGCTGAGTCCGGCAACAACACCGTAGCGCTCATCACTCAAATTGAGCAGTGGCACCAGCAGCGGCAATACCAGCACGACGCCAACACCCAATACAGCGGTAAGGGCAATGGCGGCGGCGACTTCTTCCTTCTTTGCGCGAATTGCCGGTGCGACTGCCGCGATGGCGCTGTTGCCACAAATGGCATTGCCAACTGCCACCAGCGTCGCCAGCCTGGGGGTGAGTCCCATCGCCTTGCCAAGTGCGATTCCGACGAGCAAGGTCAAACTCACGAGCATCAATACGGAGACGAGGATCTTCCAGCCGGCATCGACAATCGCACCGAGATTCAACGTGAGTCCAAGCACAACGATCGCGAATTCCAGCAATTGCTTGCCGGCGAACGAGATTCCCTTCGCGATCTTCGGATTCGGGGTCCAGAGCAATCGCACCAGCAATCCGAGAATCAGGCTGAGTACCAACGGTTCGAGAATCGCGTGGTCGATCAGTGATTCCTGAATCCATGCCAGAATGAATGCCACCACCGTAATGGCGCAGGCAACAAGCACACCTGGTAGCACCGATCTTGCGACTGAGGATTTGTTGAAGAGATGAAAGGCCCGAAAATGCTGCATGAAGTGAAATCCGTTGAGACGTTGAGGAGCGGCGAATCCGCCCGGGCATGGTAACACCAGCTTTGGAGAACGAGAAATGAAGCGAGTGGTAGTCACAGGTTCTACGGGACTCATCGGCCGGATGGTGATCGATGCCTGGCGCGAAAGCGGCCAGTACGATGTGATCGGCCTGGCACGAAGTGAAAGCCCGTATACCGATGTATTGGTCGATACCAGCGATCTGGACGGATTGGTTCGGGCATTTGACCGTGCCGATGCTGTTGTGCATCTGGCGGGTTCGTCAGCCGTTTCCAGTTCCTGGGAGGATGTGCTGGAAAGCAATATCATCGGATTGCGCAATGTATTCGAGGCAGCGCGCCTCGCCAAGGTGAAGCGTGTGGTGTTCAGCAGCAGCAACCACGCCGTGGGTACGTTCGAGACTGCCAACAGCCCCGAACTGTGGGAGATCGACGATCCTCGCCAGATCGATCATCACGCCGAGATCATGCCGGACAGTCTCTACGGTGTCTCAAAAGCCTATGGCGAGGCCATGGCTCGCTACTATGTAGATCATCACGGGATGGAGGCCGTATGCCTCCGCATCGGCGGCGCAACAGGTACTGAAAAGCCGGATAGCCCCAACAATCTCTGGAAGCCCGAACGCGATAACGAGCCTGGAATTCG
The DNA here is from genome assembly GCA_023424355.1 of Chloroflexota bacterium. GTDB lineage: Bacteria > Chloroflexota > Chloroflexia > Thermomicrobiales > UBA6265 > UBA6265. Next base: position 5,897 of record JAFAEA010000397.1, read on the forward strand.
GGAACGTCGCATGCGATCCCGAGCGGTGTGGATGAGTGATCGGGATACCGTTCACCTCATCGAGCGCAGCATCGAAGCCGATGTGAAGTGGGCGCTGGTCTACGGGATCAGCGATAACCCACGCAAGTTTTGGGATATCGAGCATGCCCGCGAGGTGCTTGGATATTCACCACAAGATTCTGCGCCACGGGAACTGTTCCCTGGCGAAGAGTAGAACTGGAGCTCACATGACGGAACCGCAATGGAAGCACGGCAAAATCTGTTACCTCATTCTGGCCAGCAGGGATCCGCAAACCTCGGCGAAGTTCTACTCCGAGGTGTTCGGGTGGACCACTCGCGGTCACGACAACGGCGATCTCGCCTTCGATGAAACCACCGGTGCTGTGAGCGGCATGTGGAATACATCCATCTCGCCACGCGAAGGTGGCTATGAGATCGACATCTGGGTAGACGACGTCTCCGCGACCGCGGCGGCAATCGAAACCGCTGGCGGCACACTTATCGGCGATATCCAGCACTTCAGTGATCACGAGCAGTACCGCCAGTTCTCCGATATCGATGGCAATGTGTTGGGTATCTACCATCACGACGAAGGCTAGTGAGGAACCTCATGGATTCCAATAAGGCCCTGCTCTACTACGAATGGATTGAGGCATGGAATGGCAAGGATGTGGATCTTGAATCGATCTTCCACCCTCACGTCATCGTCCGGCAAATGCCGCATGAGAAAGCCGGTATCGAAGCGGTACGAGAGATGATCGAGCAAGGTCGGGCGCCATTCGATCCGGTGATGTTCACCGTCGACGTTGATCCAATTTTCGATGATCACATGCTGGCCGCCCGGTGGAAATGCCACGGCACCTATCGCGGCGGGCTTCCAGGAGTAACGGCCGAAGCGGGCAAGCAAATCGTATTCGGCGGCATGGATATCTGGCGCTTCAGCGATGGTCTGGTGGGCGATTACTGGGTGAGTTCCGATGGATTGTGGTTGATGGAGCAACTCAACGGCTGATTGCAAGACTGCAGAGAGTATGCTTCTGAGAAATCGGATGTTCGACGTACCAGGAGAACCACATGGCAGTACCTTCACCACCTCATGGCAAGATCCTCTACCTGCTAATTCCGACTGCCGATGTCGAAGCATCGGCAACGTTCTATGAAAACGTTTTCGGTTGGAACATCCGTGAAACCGAGGACGGCGTCGCGTTTGACGATTCGGTCAACCAGGTTCACGGTCGGTTCACCACCCAGTTGGAAGCCGTGGATAACCCAGGGTTCATCCTCTACATCATGGTGAAGGATGCCGAGGAAACCGAACAGCGCATCGCCGAGTTCGGCGGCACCGTTACGGATACTGCCGATCGTGATCAGTTCGATATCCTCGGTATGTTCCGCGATCCAGGTGGCAACGCATTTGGTTTCTATGAGATGAAAGATGGGGACGAAGGTTAATTTCTCCTCAACTTCCAGCCAATTGTGCTGATTGGTGATAGGGTGAATCGGTGTGCAGAACAGTCTGCACACCGATTCTGATTTTTCTCACGAGGATTCTTCTGTGCGCAACTTCCCGTTTAATGCCCCCGGTACGTTTTTCAAAGGCAATCTACACTCCCACTCCACCAATTCCGATGGGCATCGGACACCCGAGGAGGTCTGCGAGTTTTACAAATCGAACGGCTACGATTTCCTTTCACTCACCGACCATTACATGCAGCGTTTCGAATGGCCGGTAACTGATACCACAGAGTTTCGCGATGAGACATTCACCACTCTGCTCGGTGCAGAACTTCACGGTTGGGGCATGGAGAATGGCGAGCTCTGGCATATTGTGGCCAACGGACTCCCGGCCGATTTCGCACCGCCACACGCCAACGAAGATGGGCAGGAGATCGCCGCGCGCGCCACGGATGCTGGCGCATTTGTCACCATCGGCCATCCGGGCTGGAACGGCGTGACCACCGGCGATGCCCTCAGCCTCAAGGATTTCGATGCAATCGAGATCTATAACCACGGTCACACCAACGACTGTGACCGCGGCAACGGTTGGCTCTTTGCCGATACCATGGCCAACCGCGGCAACCGCTTCAGCACCACCGCTGCCGATGATGCCCACTTCCACGATCATCGGCCCGATACGCTGGGTGGCTGGGTACATGTGAAATCGGAGTCTCTGGAGCCAGAAGCGCTGCTGAAAGCGCTCAAGCAAGGGCAGTTCTACGCGAGCACGGGGCCACAGATTCATCACATCGCGTTCACCGAGGATGAAATCGTGATCGAGTGCGATCCAGCCATCGCTGTCTATGCTGCGGGCAGAGGCAGTACGCGCCAGTTCCAGCGGGGTGACGATCTCACCACAGTGCGTTTGCCAATCAGCTCCTTCCTCAATTCCTACGTGCGCATTACCGTGCAGAATGAGCAAAATAATCGGGCATGGACGAGCCCAATCTGGTTGGAAGAAATCAATCTGTAGCCTGCCAAATCCGTAGTAACTCGGTACACTGAACGGAATCACCTCAGCCGAATGTTATGCGGAGATTAATTGTGTCCGATTCTGTACCTGAGCCTCATCATAGTCAGCCTGAACCCGAAGCAAGCCAACCGCAGATACCCGAACGCGATGACATCGCGTTCGATGGCAAGGTGGTGGGGTTCGTGGATCGAGATGGCAACATCCGCCTCGCCTCCGGGAATCAGCGCGCCATCGGCCACACTGCCAATGATCGGGACCACGCGATTCAGGTGTTGCGTGATCGATATCTGGAGTACCTCGAGCAAACAAAAGCTTGGCGAGAGGAAACGCTGGAGGCTGAAAACCGGCTGTGGCGAATTCAGGAATGCGATCGCCGTATGCAAGAGATCGATCAGCAATACGTGCTGGGCGATTTCGATGTTGTGCGCGAAATGCTTCAGGAACTCAAACAGGAACTGCTCAACCAGCAGCAGGATCGAGTTGAGCAGCGCAAGACGATGATCGCCGAGGCAGAATCCTTCCGCGATCGCACGGATTGGAAAGATGCCGCCCAAAAGATCGAGGAGCTGAATCAGCGATTCAAGGCCGTGGGGAGCCTCGGCGATCGCGAGGTCGAACAGGCCCAGTGGGATACGTTTAAGGATCACGAACGCGCCTTCCGCGCCGCTCGCAAAGCCCACTACGATGACATGGATCGCCAATTCACCGAGCGCGCCCAAGCCAAGGAAGCCATCTGCATCGAGGCGGAAGAATGGCAGTCGTCCGATGAGTTCCGCATTGCTGGTCAGACATTCCGGGAACTGATGGACAAGTGGAAAGAGATCGGCTTTGCCGGTCGCGAACACGACGAAGCGCTTTGGCGGCGTTTTCAGGAAGCGCGCACGGTATTCGCAGAGCGTCGCAAGAGTTGGTACGAGCACAACGCCAAGCTGAAAGAGGATTTGGCATCCAAAGCCGAAGCGCTTTCTCAGCTGGAGGATAGCGCCGCTGCCCATGAACAGATGAAGCCATTGATGCAACAGTGGCGAGAAGTCGGCTCAGCCGGCAAATCGACCGACGATACGCTGTGGAACAGATTCCGTGGAGCGCAAGAGAGCGTGTATCAGCGGAGCCGGGAGGTGTTCGATGCGCGGCATCGGGAGCGCCAACAGAATTACGAAGCCAAGCAAGCGTTGGTGAGCGAGGCGGAATCGCTGATAGGTCAGGATTCGCGCACGGCCACCAATCGGTGCAAACAACTCCAGCAGGAATGGAAGCAGATTGGCCCGGTTCCTCGCGATCTCAACGAGAAGCAGTGGGCCAGATTCCGGGCCGCGTGCGATGCCGTGTTCCGCATGGCGCAGGCGGAGGGCAAACGTCGCATCGAGGGTGCGCGTGAACGCGCCGAGGAGCAGATCCGCAAGTTGAGCGGCGAGATCGATGAGCACGAGCGCAAGATCGCACATTGGGAAAGCGTGATCGCCAACCTCCGCGATGGCGCCAATGCGGACGAGATTCGAGCATCAATGGAAGAGAAAATCGCCACCGCCAAACAGCGGATCGAGATCAAGTTGGTGTGGATCGAGGAGCACCACGCCCACATGACCGAGTTGGGCCAGAAGTTGTAAACCACAAGACCAGGGTATGAGAAAGGGGCCGACGATTCGGCCCCTTTCTCATTTGGTTCTCGGTTTTGCCCGCGCTTAATCGACCGATCCCCAAGTGGCGGTGAGGACTCGCACCCAGTTCTGGTAGCCGAGTTTGTAAAGCGCTTCGTCATCGTAGCCGCGGGAACGCAGTTCGGTGATGATGTTCTGCTGCTTGCTGGCGTCGCTGAGTCCCTCAGGCATGAGGGCGCCATCGAAGTCCGAGCCGAAGCCGACACGATCGATACCAATGCGATCTACCAGATAATCGATGTGATCAGCGAGGAAGCTGAGTGGCATATCGGCAGTGCGGATAGCATCCGGATGGGTGAACGGAACGTTGTAATTCACGCCCACCATGCCATCGCTGTCCTTGATCGCATCCAACTGCTTGTCGGTGAGATTACGGGTGGATTGGCAGATGTTCCACACATTGCTATGCGTAGCTACAATCGGCGCGGTGGTGAGACTGGCGAGATCCCAGAATCCCTTCTCGTTCAGGTGGCTGACATCCAGCATGATGCCAAGCAAGTTGCAGGCGCGCACCAGCTCTCGACCGCGATCGGTGAGACCAGG
>JAFAEA010000097.1 GCA_023424355.1 Chloroflexota bacterium
ATGGCCGGCGAACTGGATGCTTCTCGACCGCTGCCGCCGTCACTGTTTCGATATCTTATCGATCGCGAGACGCAGGTGGTTGGCGGTGCCCTCAGCAATGGTGGCAACATGATTGCGTGGTTCAGCAATCTCTCCCAAAATCGCGATCGCAACGAGATGATGTCTCTGGCGGCACAGATTCCGCCGGATAGCCACGGGCTCACCATTCTGCCGTTCTTCGCTGGCGAACGTGCTCCAAGCTGGCAAGATTGTGTCGGTGGCACCATTACGGGGATGTCGCTGGATACCACCGCTGTCCACATCTTTCGCGCCATGCTGGAAGCCACGGCACATCGGTTCGCTGCGGTGTACGATGATTTGCGGTTGTTTGCCCAGGAGGATCATCGCATCATCGCCAACGGAGGTGCGCTGCTGCAATCGCCAATGTGGAGCCAGATCACAGCCGATGCCCTCGGTCACCCGGTGAACGCACTCCAAACGCGAGCCGAAGCCTCGGCCCGCGGAGCAGCGATCTCGGCGCTGAATGCAGCCGGATTCATTTCGACTTTGCGTACCGAACCGGATATGGGACGATCGTTCCAGGCGGATATGGAAATACACACCACGTATCGTGAAGCTCGAGCCCGACTCGAATCACTCGAATCTGCACTATCAACCTGGGAAAGGGACAATAAATGACACACGGACTCGATATCCTCTATATCCTCGCCCATCCGGATGACGAATCGTTCGGCCATGCCGGCACCATGCTGCTCGCGCAGGATATGAACTTCCGCACCGGTTACATTTGCGCAACACGTGGCGAAGCTGGTGAGATTCGTGATAGCACGCTTGCCACCCGCGCCAGCCTCGCTGCCCGTCGGGAGCTCGAGCTCCGGCGGGCGATGACGCTTGCCGGACTGGACGATCTGCGCATCCTGCCGTATCGCGATTCCGGGATGGATGGCACCGCTGAAAACAACGATCCACGATGCCTGGTTCAGGCAGATGAGGATGAAGTTACTGCCATGCTTGTCGCCGCGATTCGGGAGCTCAAGCCACGCGTCGTCATCGGGTTTGGTCCCGAAGGCGTCTACCGCCATCCGGATCACATTCGCATCGGCAAGCTGACCGATCGCGCCGTGGTGGAAGCTGCTGGCGATGAAGAGCCGGGACTCGGCGATTCCTGGCAGATCGAGGCGTTCTACCATGTGGCCTCACCTCGCGAACGCCTGATTCGCAGCCGTACAAACCCGGAAAGTCCGTACTTCAACGCCAGTATGGAGTTCCTGAACACCCTCGGAAATCCTTCGGCAGACATTACCCATTGGACCAACACCAGCAGCAAGGCCGAGCAGAAATTTGCCGTGCTCATGCAGCACGCCACCCAGATTAGCAAGGACAACCCGATCGCAGATCCGGAGAGCGAACTGCATCGCGCGTTCATGCAAACCGAGACGCTGATTCGTCGCGATTTGCCGTGGGATACCGATGCGAACGATCCGATTACCCAAATTCGGGATACATTTCCGGGGTCTCCTGCACCAGATTCCGTGATTTAGTTTCGGATACGGTGCAATATAGCGACTAACGTTATATAATGACAGGGGTAATCAGTTTCGGAGGAAACACATGGCAGCTACGATCACACAAGAATCTTTGAATATTTGTCCGCGTTTTCACTGCGCAGTTGAGTTGGTTGGCCGGCGGTGGACCGGTGCCATTCTCAGCGCGATGCTGATGGGCGCAACCCGGTTCACCGATATCATTCACGCCGTACCGGGCTTGAGCGATCGACTTCTTTCGGAGCGACTGAAGGAACTCGAATCCAACGGAATCGTGGTGCGCGAGGTGCATCCGGAAACTCCGGTTCGCATCGAGTATCAGCTCACCAAGAAGGGCCGCGATTTGAACGATGTGATCGCAGCGCTAACCGATTGGGCTGAGGTCTGGATCGAGACTCCCTGCGAGGACGAGGACCAGGCTTCCTAAATCACCAGATGGCAAATCAAAACCCGGTGTTCGAATCAACCGAACACCGGGTTTTTTGGTATCTGAACGATGTGGGAGCGATTACAGCTCGGTCACAATCGGCAACACCAGCGGACGGGTGCGGCTGTGTCGGTACAACGCACGTCCAACCGTTTCCTTGGCACGCTGCACAATGAATGCGTACTGCGGCGAACCCTGCTGCTGACGCTGCATCATGCGGCGGAGCTCGTTCTCGGCTTCCTTGAGGGCACCGTTGTTCAGTTCCTTAGCCAGGCCCTTGCCGACCAGGTACGGCCCGGCAACAACCTCGCCCGTGGCGCGATCCAGAATGATGGTGACCACCACGAATCCGTTCTCGGTGAGGTTTTCACGAGTACGAAGAACAGTTTGCGGATTGCCACGATCGCCCAGACGATCCACGAGGATGTTGCCGCTCGGAATGCGTCCGCGCTGGCTGGCACTTTGCTTCGTGAACTCGATGACACCACCGATTTCCGGCAGGATAATGTTCTGCGCCTTCACACCATTGGCGATACAGATATCGCGGTACAGCGCCATGTGACGGAACTCACCGTGGATCGGCACCGTGTGCTTCGGCCGCAACAACTTGATCATCTTCACAAGTTCATCGCGACCAGCGTGACCAGATACGTGCACGCCCTTGTTGCGACCGCTGTACACCACATCCGTCCCCTGCTTGAACAGGTTGTTGATGGTGTGGCTCACGGTATCCTCGTTGCCCGGAATCGGGGTCGCGGACACGATGATCTTGTCGCCGCGCGATACGCGGATCTTCGGATGTTCACCGGCAGCGATGCGGCTGAGTGCAGCACTCGCCTCGCCCTGAGATCCGGTGACCACGATGACGCGCTTCTCCTTCGGCATGCGAAGGAGCTCCTCCAGCGGCACGAGGATGCCATCGGAATCGTCCAAATATCCGAGCTCCTGCGCCACACGGGAGTTCTGCTCCATGCTGCGTCCAGCAACGGCCACCTTGCGTCCGTACTTGCGGGCAGCGAGCATGGCCATGTGGATTCGGCTCACATTGGATGCAAACGTCGCGATGATCACCTGGCCCTTGGCGGTCTTGATCTCTTCATCCATGGTTTCCAGAACCACGGTTTCCGAAGGGGTACTGCCATCGACTTCAACACGCACGGTATCCGAGAAGAGTGCGAGAACTCCGTTATCACCAAGCTTCTTCAGCCGCTTTTCATCGGTTGGCTTGCCCATTACCGGAGTGGGATCGAACTTGAAGTCGCCGGTATCCACAATGGTGCCGACCGGTGTGTGCAGCGCAATAGCACAGGCATCCGGAATCGAGTGAGTTACGTGGATGTATTCGGCCTTGATTCCGCCGAGCTGCACCGTATCACCACCGGTAACCGTGTGGAGCTCGACCTTGTCATCCAATCGGGCCTCTTCCAGCTTACGCTGGATGAAACCGATGGCCAGCGGTGGCGCATAGATGGGGACCTTGTGGCCCTTCTGCTCCAGCTGCGGCACGATGTACGGCAAACCACCGATATGATCCTCATGACCGTGAGTGATGAGAATACCGCGGAAGTTGCGCAATCGGTCGGTGACGAACTGGATATCCGGAATGATGAGATCGATACCGCGCTGCGATTCTTCCGGGAACTTGCCACCGGCATCCAGCATCACGATATCGTCGCCGCATTCGACAACAGTCATGTTCTTACCGACTTCGCCAACACCGCCCAGCGGAATCACGCGAAGCGTATCGTTACCGATGGGCCCCGCAGCGGCGAAGCCACCCCGCGGCGCGTTGCTGCGTGGTCGCTGTTGTCGCGGCTGAGCTTCCTGCTCGCGTCGCGGTCGGCGCATGCGGTTCTGCTGCGGACGGCGCTGCTGGTTGCCCTGCTGTTGCTTCTCGCCCTGCTGCTTCTGGTTACCGCGGCTATCGTCGTTGGCCTGCTGTTCCGCATTGCGTGAACGGTTCGGCTGGCGACGTCGCTGGTTCTTCTGGTTGCCGGAATTCTGCTGGTTTTGCTGATTCTGACGGGAATTCTGCTGCTGCTCTTGCTGATTGTTCTGAGGCTGCTTCTCATTCCCTGGTTCTGCGGATTGTTCCTGGTTCGGCTTGCGGTTGCGTCGGCGGTTGTGCCAATAACGCTTGCGCTTATTTTGCGAGTTGGAAGTTTCCTGATTGTTTTGGTTTCCCTGATTGTTGTTGTTCTGATTTTCGTTACTCAAAAGGCTAAGGCTCCACGCGTTGTTGCGCACGCGACGCTCACGCATCCAGCCCGTATTTTCGGTGCCGATGCGTATCTGATTCTCAATAACTTGCAGGATCGGCAGTACCGATCTCGGGCCAGAACAGTCCGGCCAGGTGTCGCTCTGGAATCATCCATCGTGAGAGTGGATGGGTGTGATCGCCGCACTGCAACTGCTGCGGCAAATCGGAGGCATGTGCTGACTATATCTATCGTTCCGATACAGCACTGCGAGCGACATCATCTCAATGTCGCTGCAAGTTTAGCATGTACGCCAGAATGGGATTGTTAGAACAACGTTGAGAGGAAGAGGAACAGGAGTCCGAAGCCGATGAGCACAACCGTGCCGGCCACGCAACCAAGGGCCATGCTGGTGCCCGTACCGATGGTACTTTCGGGATCTTCCGCTGCTGCTTCCGGTTTCGAATCTACCGGTTCAGAGGCAGTTGTAACTTCCGGTTCCTGGGCGAACTCAGTCTCTGGCGCATCGGATTCAAGGGCGAGATCTGGTTCCTGCTCAATGGGATCCGGGGTTAGCTGGGCTGATTTCTTCTTGGGATCGAGGTTTGGATTTGGAGTAAATGGCACCGATTAATTCTCCCGAAAAATGAGGTGGCGGCGGTTTAATACCGCCGCCATAGTGTACGCCAAAAGTGGGCATGTACCCTACTCTCCGGTCACATCCAGAATCATGGTGTCGCCATCGAGCTCGATGCCTGTGAGCACCAGATTATTGCGCTCCAGGAATCCGTTGATCGATTTCTCGAAACCACCGCTGAGAATGCCCACGAACTGACGCTCCCACCAGCCGCCATCTTCTGCGGGTTCCAGCTCAATGCGTCCGTCATTCGTGACAGTGGGAATGAAGCCGAATTCAAACGTTTGGCCGTTCGATTCCGCCCGGAGAACGATCTGATTTCCCGACGAGGTAATCTCGAGATTCTGAACATTGCCCTCCGTGGTCTCGGCTGCCAGCTCGCGATTGATGGTGGCGAAGCTGAACTCCACCTGCGTGCCGTTCTGAAGCTCCGCCGGGTTGTAGACCGTCTCAATCTGATCGGCGATCACCGTGGACATACCATCGGAAACACTGTCTTCCAGCGCATCGGATAATCTTGGAAGCGCAACAAACCAGCCGAGCAGACCAAAAACGACACAGATGAGCAACAGGCTACCGCAGCCAAAGAGACAACCTCGACGTCGAAACATACTGATATTCCCCTACATGTACCCCAAATTTATCGAACCTTTGGGAAGTATGCCACGCAGGTGTTACGGAATTGACACGAGAATTACCGAATTTCCCGGCACCAATTCCGTGCAAAAACTGCGATCATAGTGATACGAAGAACTGAACCACGGGGTTCGGTTCCGGAATCAACCAGATAGTGGGTCGCTCGGTCAAACGGGCCGGCGAGAGAAGCAGGGAGGACCAGATGGTCATCAACAAGAGCAGGCTCTATACCTTCACAGTGGTGGCGGTGCTTGCATATTTGTTCCTTGAGTTCATGGTGGACGATAGTCCGTTTGGAGGTCCGTTCTTTGGCGATAACTTCGCCAAAACGTTGGACGGATCCTGGATTAAATGGCTCTGCCTCATCTTCATCCCGGTGCTGGGTGTGTGGCAGGCATCGAAGCTTGGCGATCGCGAGATCGATATCACTCCTCACCATGCAGATGGCACCCCGGGCCAGGTCAATGATCCTGTGTTCTGGCAGGCTCTCACCGGCAACGTGTGGATGAGCATCCTTTGGCTGCCGCTGCGCTTCGTTCTCGGTATCCACTGGCTCCAGGCTGGTTGGCACAAGATGTTCGATGCCGGTTGGGCAACCAGCGGCACCAATGCTGCCGGTGAGCATGTGGAACGAGGCGCGGCGCTCAAGGGATTCCTGATGGGTGCCTACACCCCGAACCCGGAAACCGGTGCCACCAAGGCCGTGTTCGGTTGGTACGCAGACTTCCTGGAGTGGATTGTCGATAGTGGTGCCACCAGCTGGTTGGGTCCGGTGATTGCGTTCGGTGAGACCCTGGTTGGCCTCGGACTTCTCTTCGGTGGATTGCTCGGTATCGCAGCATTCTTCGGCACCGTGATGAACATGAACTTCATGATCGCCGGTACCGTGAGCTCCAACCCGTGGATGTTCGGACTCACCATCTTCATCATCCTCGGCTGGAAGGTCGCTGGCTACCTCGGAATGGACCGCTGGTTCCTGCCGGCACTCGGCACACCGTGGACGAGCGATGAGGAGAATGCTCCTCCCGCCAACGGCGCATAGCACCTTCGAACGAGCGTGAACACAAGAGAATCCCGGGCCAATGCCCGGGATTCTCCCTTTTATCCGGTTGCTGGCAGGAACTAGATGAGCTCCTGCGCCTTCACCCACGCTACGAGATTGGTGCGGGTGACTTCCACCACATCACCATTCACGATCACCGCCTCGAGTTCGCCACCATAGGCAGCTTTGAGGATGATGCGCTCGGCGATATTGAGCACCTCCGCGGCTTCCTGGGGCGTGTACACCTCCTGATGCAACAGATCCCAAAGTTCGCTCTCGTTATTGACTTGATCGGTCATATTGGCCTCCTTCTGTTTGTATACATTATCGCACGATTCTTGCCCGGATTTCAGCCAGACATTCGGAAACATGGCAGCACTAATTCTGACTTCCGGAAACCATCCGCAACACGTCTGCCAGCAGTGTTTCCGACGTGCTTCTCGCCACTCCTGGGGGCACATCCGATGAGCTGACTGCTACCACCGGCAAGCCGGACGAAGCGAGACTCCGTACGAGCGGATCCTGCACGTGTCTCTCGAGCACCACCAGTGCCCCAAGCCGACGATCCCGCAGGATCTGACTCACCAGGCTGGATTCCAGTGATTCACCGACTGGAATCAGAAGCAGCGGGAGCTCTGCGTTCTCGAACTTCGGACGCAAACTCTCGATGAGTCGGAGAGAATCGGAATCATCCAGTCGCACTGCAATCGCCACGATGGGCAGCTGGAGTCCCAATAGCACACGGGCATTGCCATTAGGTGCGTACCCTACTTCTTCGACGATCGATTCAATGCGTTTGCGCAGCGCCTCGCTCACATAGCCGCTGTTATTCACCACACGCGAAACCGTTGCGTATGAGACTCCGGCGAGTGCCGCGATCGACTTCAATGTCGGTGTCACGCGGGATCCGGATGCGGTGAAATGATGGCCATCCGTGAGCAAGAGTCTGGCGGCGGCGTTGTCCTCATCGTGTACGGCAAGCAAGGCATCACGCAGGGCGCGTTTGGTGGCAGGTTCCAACGACGATCTCACCACGATCGGGCCGCGTGGGATCTCTCGCGATCGAGAAACGACGCGGAGACGGGCGTAGTCCATCGCACGCTCGGCATCTGGCGGATTGAGATAACTCTCGTGCACCGCTCCAGCGGCGACCGAGCCATCGATCACGGCTTCCACAACTGCCCGGTGCGAATCGAGGATGGAGGTCTGCACATTGTCCGGATCGATATTCGCTTCTCGCAACATCGCTCGCGGCATCACGTAGCCGCTGGTGGATTGACCATCGACCAGACCAATCTGCCGATTCCGCAGCTCTTCCAGAGAAATAATGTTGGAATCCGTGCGGGTCACGAACACACTGCGATACGTGGTGGTGGGCACATTGATACCGCGCTGCATCAGCATCGGTTCGATGCTGCCGTCCTTCTGGGCCTCCTCTGAGGCGCGCAATCCCAGCGAAGCTGCATCTGCCCTGCCCGCACGCAAGGCATCGATGGTATGGGCATAACTCGAGAACCGCACGATCGAAACCGGAATTTTCATTTTCGACTGCAGAAATGCAGCCAGCGGTTGGTACTTGGCCAGCTCATCGTCTTCGGCCTTGCCGAGCGTTGGAGCCAGGGCAAACGTGAACATCGGGTATTTGGCGCTCCTGCGGTCGAATCGGTTTCTCTCCTGATCATAGTACGCCGCAGTTGGCGCGCACCAAATTGCACCTAAATGGGGCCAAATTGTGACATGAACATTAAACCTGTAAAGCTTTACATGTCCTTAATCTCTGCTCAATATTTGGCTCGTAATGTTGCTCCTGTGAGAGAGCCGTGAACTTCACGGCGCCGCTATTCGACCGGACGACAGGAACTCTCCCCCATTGATCCGGCCAACACCTGGAGTAGCCCGCAGTATGGATCGCACAGAACGATGCGAACTCTTGGCGCAATTGCACGATTCGCAACTCCGCCAGCTTGTGGATGAGTTGGGCGATGTGGAGACCACCATCGTCACCGAACCGACCGTTGGAATGCTGATGATGCGCGTTCGGGAGGATGCCCTCGGCGACACCTTCCACCTCGGCGAGGTGCTGGTTACCGAGTGCCTCGTACGCGTTGCCGATCAGGAAGGCTGGGCAATGTTGATGGGCAGTCGCTCAGATGGCGCCCGCCTCGCAGCCACCATCGATGCTGCGATCGCGGCGTTTCCGGAACGGGAAGCATCACTGGAAACTTCCCTGGCCGACTTTTCGGCAACTCTTCAGGCTGCCCAGGCGGCACACCACGCCCGGCTCGCGCCGACTCGTGTCCGTTTTGAGACCCAATAGGAGCCCGGCAATGACACAAACATCTCAACAAATGGGATCCTCGCTGGCACCGACCTCGGAGATGACACACGATGCCGTGCGTGCCAGTCAGCACATATACCGACGCTTGCTCGATGCCATGAGCCATCCGGGTAAGACGTGGCAGATCATCCGGCACCCGTATCTGGAGAACGAAGCACCCATCAAAGCGGAGTGGATGGCGTCCGTCGTGACGACCCTGGTCGATCACGAAGTCTCTCTGCACGTCATCGATTCGCCAGCGTTCGATGGTCTCGAGGACGTGATTGGACGTCGCACCCGCGTGCAGCGTGCCGGGATCGATGCCGCAGATTTCGTGGTAGCTGATGTCAACAGCTTCGATGATTCCCAAATCGCGGCAATTAAGATCGGCGATCTCGATTATCCAAACGATGGCGCCACGTTGTTGATCCAGGTCGAATCGCTCGATGCTACCGATGGTCCTTCACTGGAACTATCCGGACCCGGCATCAGGGATTCGCGCCAGGTCCCGTTCGGACAACTCACCACCGGATTCATAGCAGCCCGCAATCAGGCAACCGCCGATTACCCGCTGGGTATCGATGTAATTGTCGTGGATCAGGCCGGCAAGATCATGGCGTTCCCGCGCACAACGGTGATTTCCGTGAAGGATGGAGGGCAGTAATGGGGTACACATCCGTAAAGGGCGGTGCCGATGCGATTGCGGCAGCCGAGCGGCTGATTCAGTACATCGAGATGGATGACGATGAGCTTCGGCTGGAAGTTCGTCAGATCCGCAACCAGTTGCGGGCGGCGGTTGATCAGGTGATGGGCGAAGGTGGGCTTTACTCGCCGGATCTGGCAGCGTTGGCGCTCAAGCAGGCCGAAGGCGATATGGCTGAGGCCAGCTTCATGGTGCGCGCGTATCGCTCCACGCTTCCGCGCATCGGCACGTCACTGCCGGTGGAGGGCGCCGAGATGAGCGTCGAGCGACGCATCAGCTCCACCTTCCGCGATGTTCCGGGTGGTCAATTGCTTGGTCGCACCCGGGATTACACCCAGCGTTTGCTGAATATTGAGAATCCGGATGGCGAACCGGTGCTGGCGCATGAGCCGCAGGAAGCCGATGCGGATGCCCTGGCCGATTGGGATCCAACTCCGCAGAAGGTGAGCACCACCATGCGGGCGATGAAGATGATTCCCGCTCTGGATGCCGAGGCAGATGCTCCTGAGCCGGACGATATCACTCGCGATTCCATGCGCTTCCCAGTGAGCCGATCGGCATGGCTGCAATCGTTGGCGCGATCCGAGACGGGTGCGCTGGTCGCCCTCGCCTACTCCTCGTTGCGAGGCTACGGCGCGAGTGATCACGGCACCATCGCGGAGCTTCGTGTGGGAAATTTGCCGGTAAGGTACACCCATCCGGTCACCGGCGAACCGGTCACCATCGGTCATGTCCGCACCACCGAATGCCAAATGACCGGCTCCCAGAAGCGCAAAAAGAAGAAGGGCGAGCAAGCCAGCAACGAGAGCAACTATGGCCTCAGCTACGGGATGGTGTTTGGCCAGAACGAGCGCAAGGCGATCTCGATGTCGATCCTCGACAGCACCCTGATGGCCGCGGCAAAGATGCAATCCGGAAGCAATCCAGCGCCGGCAAACGATCAGGAAATGGTGCTGTACAGCTCGGATGGCATTGAGAGCTTCGGCTTTGTTGAGCACCTCAAACTGCCGC
>JAFAEA010000148.1 GCA_023424355.1 Chloroflexota bacterium
TTGCCGGTGCGGTACTGATTCTGGTTGGGAATGACTACGGCAAGATTGGGCTCACGCTGGTGATGGCCTGGGGACTGATCCAGAGCGTATTCTTCGCCACCGAACCCGACGGCAACTTCACCCGTCAACTGTTCGATGCACTTGCCGGTGCCTCCAGTTCAACCACAATCAACGATGAAGTCACCGAATTCAGTGCCATAGGGCTCAACCTGGTAGGTGTGGCGATGTTCGCCTTCGCTTATGCGTGCCGAAAGCAATCTGATTACTGGAAGAACCGCGCCACGCGAGGGTTCGCCGTATGAACCGTCGCCAGCTCCTGCTTTCCGGCGCATCTCTGCTTGCCGCTCCCGCGCATCAACCGGTAGGGGCCATCGATATCGATGTCGCCGAAAGCCCGATCATGAATGTGCTTCGTATGTTGCCAGATCGGAAAGGTGTAAATGGCGAGAATTTCGCTCCAACATCCGGCATGAACCATCGGATTCAGCGAAATGTGTGGCCACAAAATCCCGATATGTACTGGGATCCGGTAGGAGACGACTACCACCGCCTCCTTGGCTTCCGTCCAAATGCAATGAACCTAAGTGCTTCCTATGACGGGACATCGATCTCCACCCTGGACAATACCCAATTCAACGATCTCCATTCGATTGAGATGCTGGAGAGCCATGGATGGGAAGTGGTGGATGAGGAACTCCGACTTCTGCATTATGCGGGCAGCGATGACGATCGGCTGGAGCTGGCCGAAACACTCAACGAAATGGGCCGCCCTATCAACGAAGGGCGATGGGATTGGATTTGCTTCCCGGATGTCGCACACCTGATTTCCGGAGCAGATGAACACCTTGTGCGATCCATCGCAGACAGGGTGCAGAATTTCACCGCGATGACCACAATAGACAGCAATTTCCACGGGTTGCGCAATATTCTCCAACCAGCAGCCTATTCCCTCTCCCTGCTCCCACCACACGTTTTGCCGGTAAAACATGCAACAGCCGCATATATAAGCAAGACCTGGCACGGAGAAACGCCGATTGTGCATTCGATTGGATTGCGACTGGAATCTGCCGATCAGGTGGAACCTACAATTGAGATGATCAGGCAGCGAATGACGACCGAGATTTCGTCATCCACAGACACTGCGTACGCAGATTTTCTTGAGATCACTGACGTGGAGATCTACACCTCATCTGTTCGGATCGATTTCATTGATACGTCGGACTCGTGGAATATCGTTCAAAAAGTGGACGAAAATGATCTGAGGATGCTTCCACCCGGCTGACCTCTCAACAAGTTCACAAGATCGTGACATTTTTCACATTGACATCGACTCGCCATCTCCATATACTACGTACTCGTAGCATATGATACGGATTCGTACTATTTTGATGCGAAACAGAAGGGTCGGTCTCTTAATGTCACAATCCCCTCGCCAGCTACCCACTGGGCCGCTGGCACGTTGGGCCGGTTTTGCGGCTCGAAATCCCTGGAAAGTAATCGGCGCGTGGATCGTTGTCATCGCAGTTGTCTTCGGTTTGGGCAATGCGTTCGGCGGCGAGTACTCGGCCACATTCAATCTCCCGGGTTCAGAATCTGAGAAGGCCATTGGCATTCTGCAGGAGAAGTTCCCGGAAGCCGCTGGCGATTCCGCCAGCATTGTGGTGCAAGCCAAGGATGGCAATCTCTCCGATCCTGAGGTTCAGGCACAGGTTCAGGAGATCGTCACTGGTTCAACGGAATTGCCCGGGGTGGCGGCCATTGTGGTGCCAGCCGATATTCTGGCTGATCCTTCCGCACTGCCAGCCAATGTTCAGGCACTTCCAGCCGATCAGGGTGGCGCGATGCAGATCTCGGAAGACGGCAGTATCGCCATGATCACGCTTCAGTACACCGAAAGCGCGATCGAGATCGACCCGGAAGATATCACTCCACTGTTCGATCTGGTCGATGGATCTAATTCCGATTCACTTCGCGTCGAAGTCGGCGGCCAGGTTGCCTCCATGGGCGAGTTCCCGGAACTCGGCTCCAGCGAAATCTACGGCATCATCGTGGCGATGGTGATTCTGCTGGTCATGTTTGGATCCGTGATCGCCATGGGTCTGCCAATTATTACCGCGCTCGCCGGTGTGGGTATTGCCACCCTCATCATGCCGCTGTTCGCCAACATGTTCACCCTGAACAGCGATATCACCACGGCGTTCGTTTCGATGATGGGTCTCGGTGTCGGTATCGACTACGCGCTCTTCATTGTTAATCGCTACCGCGACAATCTCATTCAAGGGCAGGATCCAAAAGACGCCGCCGTTGTGGCCATCAACACTGCCGGCCGCTCGGTCGCGTTCGCTGGTGTCACCGTCGCTATCGGCTTGCTGGGTCTCTCCGTGATCCGCATTCCGTTCGTCACCGGTATCGGTATCAGCGGCTCTGTTGTCGTCATCATCAGTGTTCTGGTCGCAATCTTCTTGATGCCAGCAGTGCTTGGTCTTGTTGGTACAAGCATTCTTAAGTGGCGCATTCCTGGTCTCGGACGCTCGAACGGCGATCGCGACACCATCTGGTTCCGCTGGGGACGATTCCTCCAGAACAAGCCAGGAGTGGTCTCCATCGTCACCGTCGTTCTTCTGGCTGTGATGGCCATGCCAGTGCTGGATATGCATCTGGGACTTTCCGATGCCGGTAACAATCCTGAATCCATGCACACCCGCCGTGCCTATGACCTGACCGAGCAAGGCTTTGGCCCTGGTGCAAATGGTCCACTGCTGATCGTGGTGCAATCGGATTCCGGCTTCAATCAGCAAGATGCTATTGGCATGTTCATGGAGCTGCAGCAGATCGAAGGCATCGAGAGCGTGCTGCCGATTCCAAACGCCGAAGGCACCGCGGCCATGTTGCAGATCACGCCATCCACGGGTCCGCAGGATCCTGCAACTGAAGATCTTATTCACACTCTGCGTGAAGATTTCCTGCCGAAATACACCGAAGGTACTGATATCGAGGCATATGTCGGTGGCGCAACCGCTGCCAATATCGACCTCTCTGAACTCCTCGCCGGCCGCATGGTGCAGTTCTTCGCTGTGGTGATTGGCCTCAGCATGATCGTGCTGATGATTGTATTCCGCTCGATCTTCGTACCGATCAAGGCCGCCATCACAACCCTCGCATCAGTCGGCGCCGCATTCGGTGCCATGGTAGCTGTGTTCCAGTGGGGCTGGCTCCAGAACCTGTTTGGCATTCAAGGAACGGGGCCGATCGAATCCTTCATGCCGGTCATCCTGTTCGGTGTGGTGTTTGGTTTGAGCATGGATTACGAAGTGTTCCTGCTCAGCCGCGTGCACGAAGAGCATGCTCACGGTATGGATGCCAAGAAGTCCATGCTGGATGGCGTTGGCTACAGCGGACGCGTAGTGGCCGCCGCCG
>JAFAEA010000221.1 GCA_023424355.1 Chloroflexota bacterium
CTCACCGAATTTCCAGGCGCCGGGTGCAGAGTCCAACAGCTTCTTGAGTTTCACGCGAGAGTTCAGTGTACTTTCACGGGGTCGGATAGTTTGAGTGATCGCTTCAATAGGCAGCGATTGCTCCCGAATGGATTCGGCCAGCACAAAGTAGCGCTCCCGGGCGGATTCTACATCCTCATTCATCAGCGATCGCGCGGTTTCGGCGATCAGTTCCCGGAAACATGGCTCCATCGCCCGACTTCGTAGCGAAGCGCCGGTGACCTTCAACGATCCATTGTGGGTGAGTAGTGCGTAGGTCTTCTGTTTCAGGCTAAGCATGGCAGCGAAGCTGCCATCGTGCGCCAGCGAAATCCCCTCGGGGAGTGATTCCCCGACCGATTTCACGAATTCCATTTCTGCCTGCTCTTCAACTACCGAAGTCGGGGGCACAAAGTACACGCCATCGGTATCGACCTCGATCGGTGTGGCGCCAACGGACTCCAGCTTCTTCACGATCTCCTGGATGAGGCGTTGGCCCTCCAGCGTGATTTCGCGGGCGGATTCGTAATCGTTGAAGTGTCCACGATTGAATCCAAGGTAACCAAAGAAAGAGTTGATAAGGATCTTGAAACCTCCCTGCAGCCCGTCCCACATCGCCCGATCCTTCTCGTTCGGATCCTGGGCACGGCGCTTGGCATCGATACGGCGTTGGCGCAAATCCTTCAGCATTATCGGGAACGCCGCCAGCACATCGTTGCGGGAACGGATGCTGGAGCGCAGCATGATGGACGGATACAGGCTCTCGACGTCGCACTTCACCACTGGACGGAATACACCGGTGTGGATCACCTCCACATAGCCGCCAGGAAATGGTTCGGACCGCATCGGCAGTGGAATACTGTGCTGTGCACAGAGGTATCCGCGGATCATGAGGTCGTCGATCTTGCGGCCGGTCCCAGCCATAGCGCATTGCTGATAGCTCATGGGCACCATTTGTGTCTGGTAGAACTCGTTTGGCATGATCAATCGACTTAACGAATCGACATCACGCACATCGTCCAGCGCGTAGCGTGCGAGTCTCTCGTGATCGCCCTTGTCCCACGCATCGCGGATGTCATCACCTGCGATGAACTCCCGATCCTCGCGCTCCAGGCCGAGTTGTTTGATCACATCCTTGAGACCGTATCGAGTCAGGTTGCCGGCGATATCAAACCGCTGCACCTGTACGAGCGTATCGATCACGTGGCGTCCGTGGACGTATGCCACTTGCTGCCGACCTTCGCTCCGAACACTCGGCGCGCCCTTGTTTCGGCCCCATTTGAGATCGGCACCGGTTTTCATTGCGCGAGTGATGATATAGGGGATATCGAAAGCGTAGATGTTGTGCCCCTCAATCACATCCGGATCGAGTTTCTGGATAACGGCGTTGAGCTGCTCTAACAGTTGTCGCTCGGAACTGGTGCGGATGAGCACATCCTCGAATGGACCCTGCTTGAGCGCAATCATGATGATACTGGCGTCATCCTCCGCGGGATCCAGCGTGGTGGTCTCGATATCCAGTTGGAGTCGGCGGATTTGTCCATAATCCATCCCCTGAAACATGGTGGTTCCGGTACGGAATTGGTACTGCGATGCGAAGGTACCCGGGCAGATGGCATCGCCACTACGCCGAGCCTCGCTCATGCCGGCCTGGCGCCAACCATTCCACGTTTGGAATGAGACCAGCGTGCCAAACGGATGGTTCCCGCGCAGCTGAGAGACCTCAACATCGTTCTGGTTCTCGATTCCGTGCGCGTTTCGCAAAATCGCCCACGGACGAGAGACGTGCTTCTCGCTCCAGCGCTTTTTCCATCCTTGCGCGAAGAAGACCTCGACCTCGTACGGACCTGCCGGCTCGATTGCGACAACCCCCTTCCGATTATCCGCGCCGTACAGCAAAATAGAGGCATCCGCTGGTGCGAATACAGATCGATCTGCGAGTGGAAATTGCGGTTGGTCTGAGAGCGAACTGTAGATGGTGATAGCTCCCGGTTATTCAGAACGTATGTTCATATCATACGCCATATGAGTTGATCGAAAGGAGTGAAGAATGGTTACCACGCACGTGAAGAATCACATACTGGCCACGCTATTCCCAGGAACCTGCGCCGGCTGCGGACAACGAGGCGATTGGCTCTGCGATCTGTGCGAAACCGATGTGTTGCCGCTGCTGCCAACCCTCTGTTGCGGTAGATGCGGATACCCGCAACTCGCCGCCGGCTGCGCCTGCCGAACCATGCATCCCGCAATTGTAAAAGCCCGTGCCATGACCGTGTTCGATGGTTGGACTGCGAAAGCAATCCGGCAACTGAAGTACGATCGCGAGAAAGCGAGGGCACCATTTCTGGCGGAACGGATGCTGCCCGCCTTTAGTGAACTGGGTAAGGTTTCCACAATCATACCGGTGCCTCTTCATCCCAAACGACATGCCTGGCGCGGATTCAATCAGGCCGAGCTGCTGGCAAAGTCAATCGGTGAGCATACGGGTGTTGCTACGGAGATCGGACTCCAGCGCACGATCAATACGCAAACGCAAACCCACATCACTCGCGAGGATCGTATCGCGAACATGCAGAATGCATTCGATCTGACTCCAGGTTGGAAGCCAGATCCCGGTCGCCATTTCGTGTTGCTGGATGATGTACATACCACCGGCGCAACCCTCAACGCCTGCGCCGAAGTTCTGGAAGCCGCGGGAGCAAAATTCATCTCTGTGTTGGCGGTCGCGTTCGATTTGCAGAAGCGCGAACTTATGGAATACCGAACGCTGGTTAGCGCTGCCTTGAGCGTATGAGCTCTGCGGTGCGGTGTCGTGCCCAGTCATCAGCATCCTTCACCACTTCCAGCTCGGTGACAGCCACCGGATCGTGATCCTCTAAAGCTGTTTCGATGATTGCCGGGATATCGAGGAAGCCAATCTGACCCTGTCGGAATGCCTCCACCAGCAATTCATCGGCTGCAGATAGCACGGTGGGGTAGGTCATACCCTTTTCGCCAGCCTCTCG
>JAFAEA010000314.1 GCA_023424355.1 Chloroflexota bacterium
GTGGATAGCAGAAAGCCGGGGCCAAAGACCCCGGCTCCGTGCGAAACCTAATCGTCCAGATTGAATCCAGCTGCGATAAGCGCGTCATCGATTTCCTCATTGCTGGGTTCGATGAGAATGCGATCGCCGATTACTACCTGAGGCACATTCGGCTTGCCGGTTTGGGCTTCCATTTCTGCTCGTTTGGCTTCATCGGCTTCCACATTGAACTCGGTCCACTCGATGCCATGATGCTCGAGGCGCGTACGGGCGCGGGTGACATCCGGGCAAAAGCGCTCGCGCGCATACATAACGATTTCTGGGGTGCTTGCCATGGGATTTTCCTTTCCGTCAATCGGCTAAAGCGCGGGTGAGCTCGTCGGAATCGAACCGGGCCAGAGGCTGATCGCCCGTGCTTGTGCTGATAATTACGCGACCTGGTTCGTTCGTCAATACTCCGATGCGTGCCAACGGCACCATGGAGGTATTGAGGATGGCTTCGCTATCGGGCCTGGCGGCTACGAGAATGGAACCGGAGCTCAGCAAACCGAACGGATCGATACCGAAGTGATTCGCGATTTTGGCCGTAGCCTCCATCACCGGAATGGACGCTGCGTCAATCTGCGCGCCGAGATTGCTGGCGGCCGCGATTTCGTGGATTGCCGTGGCGACACCTCCTTCTGTGGGGTCATGCATCGCAGTGATTACCTCGGTGCGGAGCAACGCCTGAGCATCGCGAGAAATCGAGATTCCCGGTTCCAGCAGCAGGGTTTGGGCGATACCAACCACATCGTCACCAAGGGCGGCACGCAACTCGGATTCCTTTTCAAAAGCGAGGAGGGCGGTGCCCTCGATCGCCGCACTCTGTGTTAACCACAACTCGTCGCCGGCCGAAGCATTTCCAGGATTCAGCAGGCCATACGGGCCCGCGGTGCCGAGGAGAGTACCCACGAGGATGGGGCGATCCAGTCCCATGGTGATCTCGGTGTGCCCGCCGATGAGGGAGATGCCCTCGTTCTCGCAGGCGCGCTGCAGATCGGAGAATTGTCGCTCAACCATCTGACTGGTGGTCTTGCCCTCAGGCAGAAGCGCCACCACAGTCATCCAGCGAGGGATTCCTCCCATGCAGGAGATATCGTTGGCATTCACCGCCACCAGATACTGAGCAGCATCGGTAGTGGCAAAGGTGATGGGATCGCTCTTTACCAGCAACGTCTCGCCACCAAAATCAATCGCCGCGGCATCGAAACCGTAACTGGCATCGATGATCACGGATGAATCGGGCGGTGTTTTGTACGTGCGGATCAACCGATCCAGTAAATCGCCCGGTACTTTCCCTGGTGGCAGAATGCTATCACTCATCAATATGCTCGTTGATGGCCGCTTCTTCGGTCAGCACGCGCACGCGCATCTCAGCATCTGTGATCAGCTTGCGGGCATGATCGATGAGCGTGGAGCCCTCCTTGAACCGCGAGATCGAATCCTCGAGACTCAACTCGCCGCCTTCGAGCTCGGTGACGATTGTGCGGATACGCTCGAGCGATTGCTCGAAATTCTGGTCCTTCTCATCTGTCATAGTTCAAGTTCCTTCTGTTGCCGTGTACCTGAGGAGTTGATGCCGGAGATCGTACCGGTGAGCTGTCCGCCTCCAACCGTCGCACGAATCTCGTCGCCGATGGACGCATCTGCTGTGGTGCGGATTGGTTTTTTCGTTGAGAGGTTCTCCACAAACGCGTAGCCGCGCTTGAACATCGCCTCCGGATTCAGTGAAGCCAAAACGCGTTGCGTTGCTTCGAGATCGCGACTGGCGAGTGTCAATCGATGGTTTATAGCCAGTTGCAATCGGGAGGTGTGGGCATTGAGCTCATCGTGCAGGTTCACCAATTTGGCAAGTGGTGATACCCGTGCGAGCCGACGCTGCATATCGTCCATCACTTCCAGGCGCTGATCGATGCTGCGCTCAATGGTGGTAATCATGCTGCGTCGGGTTTCCTGCAGAGCAGCGTGCACCAGCGCGAGGTCCGGCGTGGCGAGCTCGGCCGCCATGGATGGTGTACCTGCGCGGACATCGGCGACATCATCGGCAAGGGTGAAATCGTCCTCGTGCCCAACAGCGCTGATAATTGGCACGCTACAGGCGAAGATGGCTCGCACGACTCTCTCATCGTTGAATGCCCAGAGATCCTCGATGGATCCTCCGCCGCGCCCGATGATGATCACATCCGGCTGCGCGACTTCTTGCAGCAGCGAGAGCGCCTCCACGATGGCAGGTGGCGCGAGTTCCCCCTGGACGAGTGTCGGTGCCAGCACAAGCTCTGCCAACGGGTAGCGTCGGCTCACGACTCGCTGGATATCGTGCCAAACGGAGCCGGTTTCACTGGTAACCACGCCAATTGTTTTTGGAAGTGGGGGAAGTGGACGTTTGCGGGATTCATCGAAGAGTCCCTCGGCTTCCAGACGCATCCGCAGTTCTTCCAGCTGAAGCTGGAGGAGTCCTGTTCCTTGCGGTTGCACAAGGTTCACCTGCAGCTGCAGCTCGCCACGGGGAGCGTACATGGTGATGCTGCCGTGGACCAACACGCGATCGCCTTCGCGCATGGGCATTTTTTGCTTTTGCACCGCGCTCCGCCACATGACGCAGCGGAATTGGCTCTCTGCATCTTTTAGGTTGAAGTAGGCATGGCCTGAACGGGCAATGGTGAGATTGCTAATCTCACCATCGACCCAGATATTCTTAAGTTCCGCCTGCCGTTCGATGATGTTTTTCACCATCCCGGTAAGGCGCGAGAGTGTGTAGATCGATTGCATTAGTCAAGCGCAACCGAACTGGAGATCCGCACCAGCGGAGATCCGTATTCCACCGGCTGGGCGTTCTCGACCATGAGTTCCACCACAACACCGCTCTTATCGGCAGTGATTTCGTTCATGATCTTCATGGCTTCGATGATGCCGATCACCTGACCCGTTTCCACTTCATCGCCAATCTGCACATAGTCTGGCTCGCCAGGAGCGCTGGCAGAGTAGAAGGTGCCGATCATCGGACTGGTGACAACGTGGCCATCCGGAGTCTTGGCTTCCGGTGTGGCGGCAGGGGCATCGGCACTCGCAGCAGCGGCAGGGGCACTTGGGGCACCCTGCGGCATTGCAAATGTCTGTGGCATGGCCATCACAGGAGTTGCTGAGGCCAAGGCAACATCTTCAGAGCGAAGACGAATCTTGAAATCCTCAGTCTTGAGATCCAGCTCACCAATGCCGCCCTTGTTCATCATCTCAATCAAATCTCGCACGGATGTGATGAGTTCCCTGGCGGTGGTGGATTGTTCCTGGTTCTCGTTTTCGTGATCGGTCATGGCATCCATTCCTGTTTCCGGCCTACGCCGAACTACACGCGCTCGATGTACTCGCCAGAGCGGGTATCAATCTTGAGTTTATCGCCTTCGCTCACGAAGAGGGGCACATTCACCACCAAACCGGTTTCCAGAGTGGCTGGCTTGTTGCCACCGGTGGCGGTATCGCCCTTGAAACCAGGATCTGTTTGGGTCACCTCCAGCACAACACTGGTTGGGAGCTCCACATCGATCGGCTCATCGTTGTACGTGAGGATGTCGATAACATCGTTTTCCTTCATGTACGGAATAGCTTCTTCAACAGTCACTTTATCGAGCACGAGCTGATCGAAGGTTTCGGTGTCCATGAAGTTGTAGTGGTCACCTTCGGCATACAGGAACTGTACGTGGCTGCGCTCCAGACGAACGCTCTGGAACTTCGTACCGGCCATTGCGGTCATCTGGGTGTTGGAGCCGGTGCGCAGATCCTTGAGGGTCATGCGGATATTTGCGGAACCGCGAGCTTGTTTGTTGTGCGAGAACTCGATGACCTTCACCAGCTTGCCATCGATATCAAGGGTTACGCCCTTACGTACATCACCTGTATCAATCATTTCATCAATCTCCTTATTCCCAATTACAGCACACGCTTCGGTGCACCAGTCAGATTCTCGGCACCATCTTCAGTGATGAGTACGACATCCTCGATCCGGACACCGCCCTGACCCGGGACATACAGGCCCGGCTCAATGGTGACCACGTTTCCGGCAGCGAGGGTATCGCTACTTCGGAAACTTGCCGAAGGTGCTTCATGCACCCGAAGACCCAGTCCATGTCCAAGTGAATGAACGAAGTACTGGTCGGTCCCTTGTTCTGCAAATACATCACGCGCGGCGGCATCGAGCTGAATTCCGGTCATGTTTGGACCAGCCTTGGCAATTGCGGAATCAAACGCGGCCTGCACGTTTCGATACATGGTAACAAGTTCAGAGGAAGGTTCGCCAAACCAGATAGTGCGGGTGAGATCACCGGCATAGCCATTATGCAGCGCACCCATATCGATGATGATCGGTTCGCCTTCTTCCATCACCCGATCGCCGGGTGCGTGGTGCGGCTTGGCGGCATTGGGTCCACTCGCCACGATGGTGGGGAAGCTCTCGCCCTCACTGCCGGCATTCTTGAGTTCCTCAGCCACAATATCGGCGAGTTCCTTCTCCGTCATGCCGACTTTCGCTCGCGCTTCTGCAGCCACAAATGCGACATCGGTCATGCGCAGTGCCTCACGCAGATAGCCGATTTCCTCATCGGTCTTGATAGCGCGGAGAGCATCTACCGCCTTGCCCACGTAGATCAACTCTGCCTTGCCATCGAGATTCTCGAGCAAATCGTTGTAGGTGGCTACAGACGTGGTGGCCTCCTCGAACCCAAGACGATTCCAACCGTTCTCAATAGCGAGGCTGGCGACCGTGCTGGTCCAGGGGCTTCCCCAATCCATCACACGGGTATCTTCGTTGGCTTCGGATTCCGCCCAGGGAAGGTTGGTGGATGGTGCCAGCAGCACCATGCCATCGGGGGTGATCATGGCCATACCACCGGGCTCATCGATCGCGTGATCCTCGCCGGTGAACCCGGTGAGATAGCGACGATTGGTGCCATTCGTCACCAGAATCGCATCGAGTGAAAGATCATCCAGCAGCGCTTTTGCACGACCGAATCGTTCGGATGCCATGTTGTGTGAGCCTTTCCCTGTGAATTGATTAGCGATTGATGCGGTTGCGGAACCATTCCAGCGCGAGGTGATAACCATCCTCGCCGAGACCGGCGATCTGACCAATTACCACCGCGGAGATCACGGATTTGTGCCGAAACTCTTCTCGCGCGT
>JAFAEA010000327.1 GCA_023424355.1 Chloroflexota bacterium
CGAGGAAGGCGAACGCCGCCGCGTGACTCTTCGGGAAGCCGTAATCGGCGAATCCGGCGAGCTTATCGAAAATCTGATTGGCATTCTCGGCCTCAACACCTTCGGAAATCGCGCCCTCCACAAAGATCTGGCGTAAATCTTCCATGGCTTCGTGGCTGCGTTTTCGGGTCATGGCGCGGCGGAGCTGATCTGCCTGGCCGGCCGTGAAACCGGCAATCGCTTCGGCAACCTGCACAACCTGCTCCTGATAGAGCATCACTCCGAGGGTCTCTTTCAGAATCGGTTCCAGCTTGGGATGGTCGTACACCGGCTCCCAGCTCGGATCGTTCCGGCGTTCAACGAATGGCGTTACTGCGCCACCGATGATCGGACCCGGTCGCACAATGGCGACCTGTACCACCAGATCCTCCAGCTTCTCTGGTCGTGTGCGCCGAATCATCTGAATCTGTGCGCGGCTCTCCACCTGGAACACGCCCACCGTATCGCCTTGCTGGATCATGTTGTAAACCGCGGGATCGTTGAAATCGATGCGGCTCAAATCCACCGGCTTTGGTCGATGGGTATCGATGAGATCCAGTGCCTCTTCCACCAGGCTCAGCATGCCCAGTGCGAGGAAATCGATCTTGATGAGGCGGGCATCCTCGCAGGAATCCTTGTCCCACTGGCAGATATACCTTCCATCCATTGAGGCTGGCTGAATTGGAATTAGCTCGTTCAGCGGGGTTTGCGAAATCACCATGCCACCCACATGTTGGGTGACATGCCGTGGGAACCGCGCCAACTGCTGCGCGATATCGATAAGAAAGCACCACGGAGCGGTGTGCTTGCGCGTGGCGTATTCCGGGAAGCGATCCAGCTCGCTGCCGAGCCCATCGGCATTGCGAGGCTCGCTGAGCTTGGCGATGCGATCCAGATCGGCCATCGGCAGACCGAGGGTTTTGCCGACATCGCGCACGGCACTGCGCAACCGATACGTGCTGAACGCACACACCAGCGCCACTTTATCGGTGCCATACACCTCGTATACGCGCTCGATCATCTTCTCGCGGATTTCGCGGGGGAAATCGATATCGATATCCGGCACCGAGGGGAGCTCCTCGTTCAGGAACCGACCCACATACAGATCGTGCGCGAGCGGATCCACTGGAGATAGCCCAATGAGATAGCACACGATGGAGCTGACGGCCGAGCCGCGACCTCGCCCCGGTGGCAGGAACGAGCGGGATCCCTGCACCTCGCGGCCGCGGATCTCGGCGGAAACATCGCGCGCGAGATTCAGCAAATCCCGATACATAAGGAAGAATCCGGCCAAATTGTGCTTGGCGATGAGGCGAAGCTCCTCGTGCAACTGCGCCCGCGCTTTCGCCATGCGTTCTGGCGGTGTGCCTTGGTAGCGAATCTCGAACGATTCGTGACAGGCTCTGGCCAGATGCTCATCCGGAGTCTCACCGCTGGAGGTGTCGTAATCCGGGAATTGATAGTGCAGATCGCGGGTGAGATCGAAAGCGGCACAGCGCTCGGCGACGATCTCGGTGGTGCGAATCGCTTCTGGATAGCTGCGGAAAATCTCCTCCATCTCTTCCGGAGTCTTCAAATGGAACTGGGCGTTGGCGCGTCGCTGCTGGTGGCTGGTATCCAGCGTGGCGCGATTGGCGATGCTCACCACCACATCCTGCAACCGATGCCGTGGTTGCACGTGATAGTGCACATTGCCGGTGGCGGCGTAGCGCACGCCGAACTGGTTGGCGATTTCAACCAGACCCGCCACCCGCCGTGTATCCCCGAAAACGTAGTTCTGTTGCAGTTCCACAATCACATTTTCAGCGCCAAACCAGCTGATGTAGGTGCGCAGAATGTGACCGGCATCGGCGATGCGGTTCTCGGCGATCGCGGTGCTGAGTTGCCCCTCGCGGCAGCCGGTGAGCAGAATCAGTCCCTCGGCATAGGTGGCCAGATGCGAGGTGGTGAGGATATCCGGCTCATCGGGTGATCCATCCAGTGCCACCGGTGCGGGCAGGCGTCCATGCCTGGCATCGGTAAGCAGCCGGCAGAGATTGCCATAGCCGGTGCGATTTTCGGCCAGCAAGGTGACATGGCTGCCATCATCCAGCGTGATTTCGGCACCGGTGATAGGGGTAACACCGGCGGCTTTCACAGCCTGGGCGAACTCCATGGCCCCGTAGAGGCCATCGTGATCGGTCACGGCCAGCGCGGTGTAGCCGTAGGCTGCCGCCTGCGCCGCATATTCTGCGGGCATGGATGCGCCATCCAGAAAGGAAAAAGCGGTATGAAGATGGAGTTCTACGTAAGGCATAGGATTCTCGAACATGTAGGCCCGCATTTTATATGCGGGCTGCCCGGGTATAAAACCCGGGCCTACTCTGGGGTGGGGCCCGGAATGACAATTCAATACGCCTGCTCGAACCAGGCGTCTTCCATGCGATCGTGAAAAATTGTGCGCATTTCGCCATCCATCATCAGCAGCGCGAAGTACTGACGATCAATCTCCTTGCGCCACCATTCGTCTTGCACAATCCACACATCCTGAATCTGCATCACCGCCACCTCGGTGTATTTGGTGATGATGGTCGCCGGCATGCCATGCTCGGCGATAACCGTGATTCGTTTGGGCGTATTTAGGGCTCGAACGTTATCAGTGCGTGTCTCCGCTCCGGAATACGAGACCATGGTTCTACCTCCACTACGCGATACACAGGGTTCTCCCCGTATCGATGTCGTAACTGATCCACTGCTTCGGTAACTGGCTGGGCGTGCCGCGGTTGAAACAAGGGCAACATGCCCTGATGCGCAATGCTGTTCACAATGCCGCTGAGTTGCAGGGCAATGGCTTCTACCGGCCCCGGCAGCTCCAGCGCCTGTAACCGGAGCTCAATTGCTCGCATGAGTGCCTGCTGACCGCAGGGCTCCTTCATTACCAGCGGTTTTTCCCAGCTTCTGCGATTCTCCAGAAATGCCCGCAGGGTTACCTGCCGCACCTGTTTCCCCGCCAATACGGATGTGTTGAACGCTCTTGTTACCAACTGCCGAATACCCAGAAAGAACATGTCCCGGCTCACTGCCGGGCTCGGCATCTCCAACTCTTCCACCACGGTTTCCTCTTTGGTACGCGCCAGAATCATGTGCTTGTCGGTGCCGCTGGAGAGTTCCCATGCCAACCGACCATTAGGCCCAAACCTCGCTGCCAGCCGTGCCGGAGGGAGTGCGGCGATATCGCCCATGGTGCGCAACCCAAGGCGCACCATCTGATGCGTCATCTCAGGCGAGAAGGGGAGCCAGGTAACCGGTGCATGGCTGAGGAAATCCTTCTCGCCACCCATCGGAATGGTGCGTACATCGGTGGATCTCGCCACACTGGCCGCAACCCGGGCGGTGAACCGGCTACTCGCCACACCGGCGCGCGTTCGCAAAATGGCAGGTACGCATTGCAGGGTGCTGCGGGCGGCCTCGGTGGGATTGGGGAAGTGTCGATCCAGCCCAACCAGATCGATATACCAACATCCCTGCTCGCGATCATCTTGTTCCACCAGTGGACTAAGTTGCTCCAGCTTGCGCAGGATATCGATATTCACGCGCGATTCCATGGCCGGGTTTGGTTCTACCACCACGGCATCTGGCGCGAATGTGGTGGCTTCACGCAGGGTCATACCCACACGCACACCAACCTTTGTGGCTTCATCCGTGGCATCCAGCACCACCGCCCGACCACTGGCCGGATTACTGAGCAGGAGCGGTAAGCCATCCAGCTCGGGTTGATCCAGCAGGGCGATGCGCAATGCCAAATGGGGTATCCGTAAACAGGTGATAGCCATGTGCGCCTCCCGGTTTGATCGTGTACGATACTAGAACACATGTTCTCTGTATCCGAGATTAGAACGTATGTTCTGATATTTCAAGATGTGTCGCATTGTCACCAATCGGAGGTCTGAAATGCGGACACAAGCTGGCGCACCGGCTTGGCACACTTGTTCTACAAGGGCGAGATAAGCCCGCCAACACAGAAAGGACCAACCGTGGAAACGAACTGGCAGCAAGAGATTCTGAAGGTGATCGAAGAGGCATTCAATGGTAATCAGGGTGTGTTTCTGGATGAAGGAACCACACCGCTGAACGAACTCCGCAAGCTCACCGCGGCCCAGGCGAGCACCGAACTCCCCGGCGCCGGTAACTCGGTGGCAAATCAGGTGAAGCACCTTATCACCAGCATTGCCATGCACAAGGCGCAGTTCCGGGGAGGCGAGTATCCGGATATGGATTGGGGAGCCGATTGGGATGCCCAGCCGCTTACCGATCAACAATGGAAGGATCTCGTTGATCAACTGGATGCATCTGCCAAAAACCTGAGAAGCTGGATCGCCAAACCAGCTGTGGAGCAGAACCAGGAGTACGCATCTGCAGCCGTGATGGCCGCGACACATCTGGCATTTCACATTGGTCAAATTCAGCATGCAGCCGGCTACGCAAAAGCCGCCTAAAGGAGAGCAGGAATGACAACTACCGTACCAGTAAGCGATATCAAAAACGCCACCAAGGCAGTACTCAGTGAAACATTCGACAGCGTTGTCGGTATGTTTCTGGATAAGGGCGATTCCCTCTGGGAAACACTGGAGAATGTGACAGCAGAGCAGGCGAGTGTCCCCATCGTACCCGGTAGTAACAGCATCGCCAGTCAGGTGGCTCACATGACCTATTACTTCGACATCATGGCGATGTACATGCGCAACGATCCGCCCGAAAAGGCCGATTGGGCAGAAGCCTGGAAGACTGTTGAAGTGGATGAGGAAACCTGGAAGGATCTGAAACGGGCGCTGGCTGAACGTCAGGCAGAACTCAATGTTCTGATTGATAACGCCCCGGAAGAACTCTTCGCCGATCCGGATATTATCGGTGGCACCTACGCCATCGTCGCCCACACCGCATTTCATCTTGGGCAAATACGTCACGCGCTGGCAGCACAGGGGCTATGATGTTGCCAGCAACAACACAGAGGTGTAGAGATGTTTATCCCTCCAATCTCAGAGCATGAACTCAACTATCGACAACAGCAGGTTCACACTGATTTCGTCGCGTCCCAGCGCCAAATGTCGCTTAACGGCCTGAGGCAACTACTCGGGAACAGCGTCATCGAGCTCGGAAGTCGCATTCACGGCATGACATCAGGATCATGTCAGGAAGCCGCGGAGACCAGCGATCACATTCGTACTATTCTCCGAACACGTAAGGCGCAGCCAGCAACCTCTCACTAGAGAAAGCAGACAGCGAATCAACTCCAAACAGGGAAGGGGCCACCAACGGCGATGGACCCTTCCCTGTTTGTGACTATCGGGCACAAATTGGTGTACGTATGCACGAATTGTAAGGTACAATCACAACAATGAAGGTAGATGCCCAAGGCAAGCAATTGCCATGGAAACATCCTTCAACCACGTATCGAACCCATATTGAACCCGATGTATTTCGCACCCGACTGTTGCGATCGCCCCCGAGGAGTTTGTCTCAATGAGACGCGTTGGAACTGTGCTTCTGGTTGTGATTTTGCTTGCCACGCCCCTGTTAACGGTGTTTCCGAATCCTGAAGATGTGTGGGCGCAAAACGCTTCGACCGCAACCACCACAGACAATCTCAACATGCGCGCGCAGGCTTCGATGTCAGGGCGCGTGTTGCTGGTGATTCCACGTGGCACCTCCGTAGTGGTTCGCGGAGCGGCACAAGGCGGGTTCCTGCCTGTCACATATCGCGGCACAGATGGTTGGGCGCATTCTGATTACCTTTCGGTCTCCAGGCCCCAGGGGACTCAAACGCAAACTGGTACCGTCACCGAAAGCCTCAACCTGCGCATCGGTCCGTCCACCGCGCAGCGAGCACTGATGGTGATCCCTGCAGGCGCAACCGTCACAATCACCGGAACGAGCTCCGGTGGATTCCTCGCTATTACCTACGGTGGTTATTCGGGGTATGCGCACGGTGACTGGATTCGCCGCGGATCGGGATCGACACCAGCACCCGCACCGGCGCCAACTCAGCCTCCGGCAAGTAGCACTTCTGGCACAGGCAAGGTGACCGAGGATCTCAATCTGCGCTCTCAGGCAAACACCACGTCTTCTGTCATCACCGTGATGCGCGCAGGTGCGAACGTGACACTCACTGGCAAAACATCCGGATCGTTCTATCAGGTAACGCACAATGGCCGCACCGGTTGGGCTCATCGCGACTGGATTCGCGTCACCACTGCCGCTCAGCCTAAACCGACTGCCCCGCC
>JAFAEA010000332.1 GCA_023424355.1 Chloroflexota bacterium
TGCCGTTGCTCACACGCTTCAGCAGCGCCTCGATGGATGAACGCGCGCCCTTCTTGGTCTTGAACTTCTGGAACGCATCTCGCCAGCGACGCACCACATCGTTATCGGTCCAGGTCTCGGCGGAAACGTGCTGCAACGCCGCTTCGTGAGCGGATGTGAGCTGCTCCTGGATTGCGCTGTTCTCGCGGGCGGAGTTATCCAACCCGCTTACCCGCAGCACCGCCAAACGGGCATCGGGGAAGAGATTCCAGAACGAGTCTTCGGCAATGAATTGGGTCATGAGGGCGTGCCTTTCAATCTCGTAGTCGTTTGAGACTTAACTCTAAACCCGTCAAAAGCGACGGGCTTAGAGAGATATTCCAGGGGAAGAATTGAAAGCCTCTGATCTACTCCCACTCAATCGTAGCCGGTGGCTTGCTGGTAATGTCATATACCACGCGATTTATGCCATCGACTTCGTTCACCACGCGATTGCTGATTCGTGCCAGCACGTCGTACGGCAAGCGACTCCAGTCCGCCGTCATCGCATCCTGACTGCTGATCGCGCGGACAGCGCAGGTCTTGGCGTAGGTGCGGTAATCGCCCATCACGCCGGTGCTCTGCACCGGCAGCAACACCGCGAAGAACTGCCATGGGCGTTCGCCCTCTGCGGCCTCGATCTCGTCGCGGACGATCTTGTCGGCCTTGCGCAGGATGGCCAGATCCGGTTCGGTAATCTCGCCGAGCAGGCGTACTGCCAGTCCCGGACCTGGGAACGGTTGGCGCTCCACGATCTCTTCCGGCACACCGAGCAGGCGGCCGACTTCACGGACTTCGTCCTTGAACAGCAGTCGGAACGGTTCCAGCAACTTGAAGTCCATGTCGTCTGGCAAGCCGCCGACATTGTGGTGCGTCTTAATCTTGACTGCGGTTTTGCTATCGCCAGCCTTGCCGGTGGCGCTCTCAATCACATCAGAATAGAGCGTGCCCTGAGCGAGGAACTCGAATGGACCGGCCTTGTTGGCCTCGGATTCGAATACGCGCACAAAGGTTTCGCCAATGATCTTGCGCTTTTGCTCCGGATCACTCACACCCTTGAGGTTCTCGAGGAATCGCTCGCTGGCATCGGCGTAGACAAGATTGGTTTCGAAGTGCTTGGTGAATGTTTCCTGCACACTCTCGGCTTCGCCTTCGCGCAGGAGACCGTTATTCACGAATACCGGAGTAAGTTGATCGCCAATCGCCTTGTGGATCAGCGCCGCCGCGACCGAGGAATCGACTCCGCCGCTCAAACCGAGCAGCACGCGACCGTCGCCGACCTTCTCGCGGATATCGCGGATGCTGGCATCGATGAAGCTCTCGGCGCTCCAGTTGGTTTCGCAACCGGCGATGTTCACGAGGAAGTTGCGCAGAATGTCGGTGCCGTACTCGGTGTGATTCACTTCCGGGTGGAACTGGATACCCACAATGTGATCGTTACCCATCGCGGCGATCGGTGAGTTCGTGCTCCACGCCAGCACATCGAAACCTTCCGGCATCGTGCTGATGTGATCACCGTGGCTCATCCATACGTTTTGGGTGGCCGGCAGCCCTTCGAACAATCGCTCGGCGTTGGCAATCGGCTCGATATTCAGGCTGGCAGGTCCGAACTCTTTCTGCTCGCTCGGCTCCACCTTGCCGCCCATAGCGTGTGCAATCAACTGCATGCCATAGCAGATACCGAGGGTCGGGAGGTTGTGCTCCAGCACCCAATCCGGCATTTGCGGGGCACCATCGGCATACACACTGGCCGGACCACCGCTCAGAATCACGGCCTTGGGATTCAGCTTTTCAACTTCTTCCCAGGTGGAATCGTGGGCAATCAGTTCGCCATACACACCAATCTCGCGGATGCGTCGGGTGATGAGCTGGCTGTATTGCGAGCCAAAATCGAGAACCACCGCGGCATCCACCGGGTGATCGGTGTTTGCGGCTTCCTGCAGGAGGCTGATCGATTCTTCGACTTTGTGCGTTCGTGGTTCTTCGGCCTGGGTCACATGGGTTCCTTTGGTACTAGGAGGGGTGTGCCAGTGGATATTGGCACCAACTGCCCATATTGTACCGAAGGATTCGGAGGTTGTGCTTTGCGATTTATGCAGAGATCTACTCCCGGGGCAATCGCACAAAGATGCTCAGCAGTACGAATACCACTCCGCAAAGGATTCCAATCTCTATTTCGTTGAACTCTCCTTCGTAGAATCCTTGCCAGACCGTGGCGAGGAGCAGTCCGGTGAGTCCAATCATCATCAGCGCAAACCGGTGCAGCACCCGCGGGACCACCAGCAATGCCATGCCCGCGATGGCGAACAACGCATCGTGTCCGTGAGGCCCATCGGAAATCATCCCCGCGATGCCATACAGCACCGCGAGGGTTCCCGTGATAACGACCAAAATATTGAATATCTGCCTGAGATTCATGCTATTGTCCAAATCAATCTGATACGCCGACTTCTCGTATCATCAACGAAGCCCGGCGGCATCAGGTTGCATGGATCAGGCTTCCTCTGCTCGTACCGCCTGCGCGATGATGGCGATGGAGACAATCGCTCGCACGATGTGGTGACTCCACTGAAACGAGTCCTGAGTCGATCCCTGCCAGAGTGCGGCGAAGTGGAGTCCGATGAGGCCGGCAAGCAGCCACAGCATCTGATTCGGAAGCCACGGTGTCGCAATCAGCGCGAGACCGGCCACAGCGAACAGCAGTAACTGCCCTTGAATCCCTTC
>JAFAEA010000363.1 GCA_023424355.1 Chloroflexota bacterium
GCTGGTGGCGCGGAAGTTCTGGACCTATGCCATCCGGCATTACACCGGTGCGAGTGCCTAGGAAAACGGCGCGAAACTAGAGCAGATCAAGTTCATCGGCGAACTCCCGCACCCGCATCGCCATGTGTTCGGGAACCTCGGCGATGGCGAAGTGGCCTCCTTCTTCCAGCCTCTGGAACACGCGCAGATCACGGTAGAAGTTGCGAGCCATCACCTCCGGGTAATCGGCTTCGTGGCGCTGGATGTGCACTGAAGCCGGCACCAGTACGGGCGGAAAACTCGTTGAATCGCGCCGGCCTTCGAAATACGGCACGAATGATGTGGCAATGGAACTCGTCACCCAGTAGATCGACGCTTCGGTCAGAATGCGTTCCCGACTGATGCGCCGCTCAACCAGCCGAGGATCGCCATCCGGAGTGTCGCTCCACTCCACCAACTTCTCGGTAATCCATGCCAGCAAGCCCGCGGGAGAATCGTTCAGCGCGGCCGCAAGCGTATCTGGTCGGGTGGCTTGCTCGTGCGCATAGCCGCTGACATCCTGAGCATTGCCATTCAGGCGCTCGAAAAATGCCTCGACTTCCGGATCGTTCAGTTCAGCCCGCTCTACATCGGAAGGGAAGTGCGCGTGAGTCGCGATGATACCAGCGATCGAATCCGGATATGTACCGGCGATGTAATCGTTGATATTGGCCGACACATCCTCGCCGTAGGTGAGGTAGCGCTGGTATCCCAGCACTTCGGTCATGAGGTGATGCATGGTGGCGGCAACGCGGGCAGTAGTCCATGTGCCCGATCGGTAGGCGCTAGAGAACGCGAATCCCGGCAGGCTGGGAATAATCACATCGAAATCCGGCAGAAGCCGGGCGAAATCGAGCTGCAAAGCAGAGGTGTGAGGCCATCCGTGCATCACCAACAAGGCAGGGGCATTCTCGTTTTCAGATCGCAAATGAAAGAAATGAATCGATGCGTCATCGATCTCCGCGACGAACTGAGGGAAACCGTTCAGCCATGCCTGCAGCGACGGCCAATCGAACGCTCTCCAGGACTGAACGAGATCCGCCAGATAGCTGGCGTTCATTCCAGAAGCAGGCCGGTTCGGCGAATCGGGCAAGAGTCGCACGCGCTCAAGTCGAGACTGGAGGTCGTTCCAGGTGGCATCAGGTATATCGATGCGAAAAGGTGTGGGAGAGTTCAACAATCAGCACTCCAAAATAAAGACTTTGCAGGATCAGTCACTTGCATCACGATAGCAGACCGATAACCTTGCACCCTCCCCTCTCCTGACATAGGCTGCATAATGAATTCGAT
Source organism: Chloroflexota bacterium (assembly GCA_023424355.1). GTDB lineage: Bacteria > Chloroflexota > Chloroflexia > Thermomicrobiales > UBA6265 > UBA6265. The sequence continues at coordinate 1,309 of JAFAEA010000363.1, forward strand.
GTGACCAATCGGGTCACGCACGCATCGTAAACCGGCCACTATGGCAGGGAGAGGATGTTCATGAGTACAAACGAAACTTCCGGCAAGGCACCGGCCACCGCCGAAGAGTTGGCGTCGCGTCCGGTTCGCTTCGCCGTCGTCGGCACAGGTGGTATGGGCGGCACGCATGCCCGCAATCTGGCCGGATCGCCTGAAGCGGAAGTCACCTGGCTGGTTGATCTGGATACCGACCGCGCCAACAAGCTGGCAGCAGACATCGGTGGTATGGTCACTGCCGATATGGAAGAAGCGTTCAGCAGTGGCGAGGTAGATGTTGCCCTCATCGCGCTGCCAACCGGTTTGCACCGGATGGGTGTCGAAACTGCGGCGAAGCACAAGCTGCACGTGTTCTGCGAAAAGCCAATCGCCCGCACGAACGAAGATGCAGTGGCCATGACAAAGGCCTGCGACGACGCCGGTGTGCAGATGATGGTCGGCCATGTGGTGCGATTCTTCAGCGAATACATGCGCGCCAAGGAGCAGATCGATGCCGGTGCACTGGGCGATATCGCCATGGTGCGCGGTAGCCGCCTGAATCCTCCGGTGATGGAGCGCAGCCCGTGGTTCGCCGATGTCGAGAAGAGCGGTGGTGTAGTGCTGGATCTGATGATCCACGAAATCGATACCTTCCGCTGGATGTTCGGCGATGTGGAGCGACTCTACGCCCACGGCCTCAGCTTTACCGATTGGCACACCAAGCGTGACCACGCCATCGCAAGTCTGAAATTCCGTAATGGCGTAATTGCTCACTGCGAAGCCAGCTGGGCGCACAGTGCCTTCCGTACATCGCTCGAGATTGCCGGTAGCAAGGGCTTGATCAATCACAGCTCGTTCGATTCCGCCACGCTCACATTCGAGCCGAGCACCGGAATCGAATACGACGGTATTGGTCAGCACAGCAAGCAGTTCAGCCGATCTCGCCCAACCAGCGAACCACCGCACCTGCGCGAGCTGCTGGTATTCATCGATTGTCTCCGCACCGGTAAGCCAGTGCCGGTGGATGGCGATGAAGCCACCCGCACGCTGATTGTGGCGAACGCGGTTCTGGATTCCATGCGTGAAGACAAGCCCATCTACTTCAATGAAGATGGCACCGTGAAGCAGGCCTAGGCCGGAAAGGATGTTGAAATGACAACGACCAAAACCGTAAAGGTGGCCATGCTCAGCTTTGCGCACGGCCATGCATTTGGATACGCCGGTGTTCTCAGCGCCATGCCGGATGTTGAAATCACCGTGATTGCCGATGAGAACGCCGAGCGCGGCAAGGCTGCCGCCGA
>JAFAEA010000018.1 GCA_023424355.1 Chloroflexota bacterium
TATCAGTATCGCGGTATCGAATGCGATCATGTCTTTGAAGTGCGCCAGAGCTTTTCTGACGATCCTGTTGCCACCTGCGAGATCTGCGGCAAACCCGTTCGAAGGGTGATTCACGCCTCTCCAGTAGTGTTCAAGGGAACTGGCTGGTACATCACCGATTCTCGCCCCACCAGTGATCCTATTGGTGGTGTGCAGGATCCGGCCAAGAAATCTGATTCCGAGCCTGCAACGGCCGAGAAAAAATCAGACAAATCTGAGAAATCCGAAAGCAAGCCGGCCGAAAGTAGCAAACCGGCCTCTGCTCCAGCATCGGCTGATTAAGAACATGACAACTCGCACACATAACCGAATCCTCAATACGGTTTCACACGGTGTGTGCGGTTTCTGCTGCATCTGTATCCAGGGGTCCGTCGGATAATTTTCGACCGGCCCCCTGTGTCCAGTAATTCATCGACATCCATTCATTTCAGGAGCAGAACGATGCAGCAGATCTCCATCTACAACACCTTGACGCGAAAAATCGAGCCATTTGAAACCGTCGAACCAGGCAAGGTTCGCATGTATGTTTGCGGTGTCACCGTTTACGATCATGCGCACATCGGTCACGGCATGGGCAGTATCACCTTCGATATGATTCGCAAATACCTCGAACATGCCGGCTATGACGTGAAGTACGCCCAGAACTTCACCGATATCGATGACAAGATCATCAATCGCGCTGCCGAACTCGGCATCAGTGAGAACGAACTCACCGAGAGCCTGATTAACACCTGGGATGAGGAAATGGGTGCGTTCAATATCAAGAAGGCGACAGTGAATCCTCGTGCCACTCAGGAGATTCCTCAGATCATCGAGATGATCGAGGGTCTCATCGCCAACGGGCATGCCTACGAATCCGGAGGAGATGTCTACTTCCGGGTACGAAGTTTTGATGATTACGGCAAGCTGAGCAACCGAGCGATTCAGGATATGCTCACCGGCGCACGCATTGCCCCTGGTGAGCAGAAAGACGACCCGCTTGATTTCGTGCTGTGGAAGTCCGCCAAGCCGGGTGAGCCAACCTGGAATAGCCCATGGAGTCCTGGTCGTCCCGGCTGGCATATCGAGTGCTCGGCGATGTGCCTTCACCATCTGGGCGAAGAGATTGATATCCACGGTGGTGGTGCCGATCTCATCTTCCCGCACCACGAAAACGAAATTGCCCAATCCGAGGCATTCCTCGATGGTGGCACGTTCGTGCGGTACTGGATGCACAACGGCATGCTTCAGCTCGCCGGGGAGAAGATGTCCAAATCCATTGGGAACGTCGTTCGATTGAAGGAGCTCGTGGAACAGGGCCGCGCCATGGCGTTCCGACTGCAGGTGCTCGGTTCGCACTATCGCATGCCACTCACCTGGACCGAAGAAGGCCTCGAAGCCGCACAGAACGGACTGGATCGTTTGCGAGCAGCCGCTGCCGAATTGATGGCTCCGCCGACCTACGATCGTGATGACGAGCTGGATACGCTGGTGCAAAGCACCGAAGAGCGATTCCACGCTGCCATGCGCAACGATTTCGATACACCGATCGCAATTGCGGCATTGTACGATCTCGCTCGCACCATCAATCGCCTGCGCTCTGCTGATTCAGTTTCGGTTTCAGTTGAAGACGCTCGAATCAAGCTCATTGAGCTTGCCGACATTCTCGGCCTGATCCTTGCGGAGGAAGCGACAGAATCGCTTCAGGATGCAGCTCCATTCATTGACCTACTCATCACCGTGCGAAACGATTTGCGCGCAGCCCGTCAGTTTGAACTCGCCGACAAGGTGCGGGATCAGCTCGCGGAACTAGGAGTCACTATTGAAGACACCCGACAGGGGACGATCTGGAAGTCCTCGTAACCAGTCTGGAGGCCAGCGTACTGGCCGACCTCAAGCCGGCGGCCCTACCCGCAATCGCAGCGGTAATCCCCGCTTCGAGAACGATCGACGGGATGCGAATCCGCGAGGCCGCCGACCGGATGGCGGTAACGATTCGCGCGGTCGACGAAGCGAACCCGGCGATGCTCCGCGTGGAGCACGGCCAGCTCGTCAACGCTCGGTAGGCGTGCAGATCCATGGAGATCTGCTCTACGGCCGCAACGCCGTCCGCGAATCCTTGAGGGCCGGCAAACGTGAGCACAAGCGACTCTTCATTGCCGATGGTGTGCGCGAAGACGAACGAATCACCGAAACCATGGAGCTCGCTCGCGAACGCGAAGTGCTGATTGATCGCGTGCCGCGCTTACTGCTGGACGATCTCACCAAGGGTGGAAACCACCAGGGGGTCGCGCTGGAATCCGGTGAGTTTGTGTATGTCGATCTTGAAGACATCATCGAAGCAGATGGCACCATCCTGGTGATGGATCACCTCAATGATCCACAGAACTTTGGCACCCTCATGCGCGCAGCCGATGCCAGTGGGATCGCCGGCATCGTGATTCCGCAAGATCGTTCCGTGAGTGTGACTCCGGCCGTCGTGAATTCATCCGCCGGTGCGGTTGAGCACCTGCAGGTGGCGATGACCCCGAATCTGGCGCGTGCGCTGGACAAAATCGAGGAATCTGGCCGCTGGATTGTCGGCCTCGATGAAGACGAGACCGGCAACAATATCTTCACCACCGATATCCCGACGCCTGTAGGACTCGTGCTCGGTGCCGAAGGCAGCGGCCTCACTCCGATCGTGCGCAAGCGCTGTCAGGTGATCGTGAGTTTGCCGATGCAGGGTCATGTGGATTCGCTGAACGCGGCCACGGCGGGTTCGATCGTGTTGTACGATCTCCTCCGCCGCGAACTCACGCAGAACTAACTCTGGCGAAGGTGCACAACTGTGGCACCATCGCCACCCTCATTTGGTCCGGCTGTTTCCGCTCTGGCGACAGCCGGACTGTCCTTAAGCAGATCTCGAACGACGGTGCGAAGCGCTCCAGTACCCTTGCCGTGAATCACCCGCACAAATGGCATCCCCAGCAAATAGGCATCGTTAACGTAGCTATCCACAATCGGAGGCACTTCATCGACTCGCTTACCGCGGATATCCAGCTCGATGGGCATATTGCCGGAAGCCGCCTGTCGCTCGCGGGCTATCGACGCCGACGACTGGGTTCGTGAGTTTTCCCTGGCCTTCCCCACTCGCTCCAGAGCATGAATCGGCTGCCGCACCTTCATGCTCCCCATCAGCACTTCGGCATTGGCACCATCGATACTCACCACATCACCAAGCTCATCGAAGGCGAGAATCCGCACTCGATCCCCGGGCTTGAGCGGAGCCTTATCCACCTGGACCTTCGGTGCTGCCGCCTGCTTCTTGCGGGCAACCTCGCGCACCTGCTCCTCCGCAGCCTTGATGCGGCGGGCAGTTTCGACCCGATCCGGTACTTCCCCGATTCCGCTGCGTCGCACCCGATCGATCTCGCGCGCAGCTTCACGGGCGGCCGAGAGCTCTGCTTCCACTTCGGCGATGGCCCGAGCCCTAGCCTCCTTCTTGATGTTTTCGGCTTCGCGGAGAACTCGTGCAGCCCGACGGCGCAGTTCACGGGCATCTTCATCTGCCTGCCGAGCTTTATCGAGCTCGGTGGTGATGTCATCCCGTCGTGTGCGGATATCGTCGATAAGTTGCTGCGCATCTTCATCGTCCGGATCCAGGTATGCACCTGCCTGATCGATCACCTTTTGTGGCATTCCGAGTCGGGATGCGATTGAGAGCGCATTCGATTTGCCCGGTATGCCGATCATGAGGCGATACGTTGGGCGGAGCGATGCCACATCAAACTCGACACTCGCGTTCTCAACACCGCGCGTGGCGTACGCAAACGCCTTCACCTCGGAATAGTGAGTGGTGGCTATGACCATCGCCCGGCGAGAAAGCAGCTCGCCGATGATCGCGCGGGCCAATGCCGACCCCTCCTGTGGATCCGTACCGGCACCTACTTCATCCAACAAAACGAGACTATCGCTGTGAACCTTCTCAAGCATGCTGATGATGTTGGTGATGTGCGAGCTGAAGGTACTCAGGCTCTGTTCGATGCTCTGCTCATCGCCAATATCCACGAAAATACTTGGGAACACGCTGATTACCGACGTATCGTTCGCCGGAATAAACAAACCGGATTGCGCCATTAGCGTGAGCAAACCCACGGTTTTCAGCGCCACGGTCTTGCCACCGGTGTTTGGACCGGTGATGAGCAGCACCCTGAACTTGTCACCCATCTCGATATTGGTCGGCACAACTTTGTCCGGATCCAGAAGCGGATGCCGGGCGGAATCGAGCCGAATGTAATGCGAGGAATGGTGGGCATCTTCGCTGCGGACCTTCTGGCCATGGGCACTTCGATGCACCTTTGGCAGCGTGGCTTCCATCTTCTCTGCCAACCGCGCCTTCGCGACAGAGAGATCAATAGAAGCAAGTCCCTCCACCATGCGCTCAAGCCCCGGGCGATTATCGCCAACCAGACCTGTAATCACATCCAGAATTCGGTCGACCTCGCGCTGCTCTTCCATCTGCTGCTCACGCCACCGGTTGTTGAGCTCAACAACATCGAATGGCTCGATAAACAGCGTCTGACCACTGGCAGAGGTATCGTGCACGATACCCTTGATCAGGCCACGCGCTTCCGAGCGAACCGGTACCACATACCGCCCATCCCGCATGGTGATGATGTTTTCTTGCAGAGCTGTACTGTGACGGCTCCCGGAAATGAAGCTCTGTAGTCGATCATGCAGGCGACTGTGAGCGATGCGAACTGCCTGGCGGATGCGGCTCAGGGCCGGGCTCGCGCCATCCAGCACATCGCCTCGCGGGCCAATCGTGCGATTGAGATCCGCCTCCAGCGAACTGAAATTGTCGATCGATTCCGCGAACTCCAGCAGATACGGGTATCGCTCTGCGGAATCCGGCAATCTCTTGAACAGGCTTCGAACTTCACGTGAGGCCCGGAGGGTATCCATAATCAGCATGAGTTCAGCCGGGGACAGGCGATAGCCCTTCTCCGCCTTCTCAATGAGTTGACGGATATCTCTCGCGCCGCCAATCGAGAACGCCGGAAACTGCACCAACAGATCGGCTGCTTCCGCAGTAGTTGCCAACAGCCGTTCCACCAGCTGGGTATTGCTGGTGGGCCGAAGCTCCCGGGCTCGTTCAGCGGCGACGGAATATCGGCATTCCCGTGCCAGTTTGTCCAATATCAACCCGTATTCGAGTTTTGAAAGAGTTTGCTTGGAAATCATGAAAAATTCTCATTGTCCCGGTCAACCGGGGGTGTGTGGCATACAGTGCGAACAGATGATCTGAATTGTCTTGACACGAACAAGTGTTCGACACTATACTCCAAGTGTCGATATGTCACGAGCCAACTCGCCTGGCTCCGCGAAGTGAGGCCCATGAACATGAAAAAACTCTCCGATCGCCAGCAAGCTGTCCTTGATTATATCGCGGCGTTCCTGGACGATAATGATTACCCACCCACCATTCGTGATATCAAAAATGAGCTGGGTATTTCTTCCACAAGTGTCGTTGATTACAACCTGAAGGTGTTGGAAGAACGGAACCTCATTCGTCGCAATCGCAATATCTCTCGCGGAATCGAGCTTGTGGGCCGGGTGCCGCAGCGAAGCGGCAGCACAGTGCCGGTGAGTATTGTGGGCCAGATCGCCGCCGGTTTGCCGATTGAGGTGCCGGAAGTGTTCTCTGGTGAGGATGTGCTTGGCACCGTTGATGTCAGCCCGGAGATCGCTCCGAAGAATGGCGAGGGCCTTTTCGCACTTCGCGTCAAGGGTCTTTCCATGATCGATGCCCTCATCAACGATGGCGATATCGTAGTCCTCCGCGCCCAGAACACCTGCGAAAACGGTGAAACCGTGGCGGTGTGGCTGGAGACTGAACGCGAAACCACCCTGAAGAAGTTCTACCTGGAAGGCAATCAGGTTCGCCTGCAGCCGGCCAATGTCACCATGGATCCCATTTACACCTCTGCGGATAACGTGCGTGTGCAGGGCAAGCTTGTGAGCGTTGTTCGCCAGATCGACTAGTACAGAAGAACCCACTGAAGGCGAGGAAGCTGCGGTTTTCGTATGTTCAACTGCCGCATCGTGAAGGCCCTGTCCACTAGACCGACTGGCATAGCCAAAATCCCACTCACGGCGCGAATGCGGTAGTTTTCGTATAATCGAGAACTGCCGCATTTGTGGTTTTTCATCGCTTCTCACCTGGAGCCGCTCCGAACCATGTTCACCCTCTTCCTCACCGGTACCGGTCTCGCCGCCAGCGCAGGATTGAATGCCTATTTTCCAATCCTGATTTTGGCTCTGGCGGATCGCACCACCAGCTTTGTTGATCTGCCGACACCATATGACTGGCTGTCCTCGAATGTCGGACTCCTGGTGATTCTGCTCCTTCTGCCACTGGAACTGATTCCCGACAAAATCGCCAAAGTCGATCACATCAGTGATCTGGTCCACACAGCACTTCGCCCTGGTGCCGCAGCGCTCTGTTTCATGGCTGTGGCGCATCAGGACGATCATATTCACCTCGTGTGGGCGCTTATTCTTGGTCTGGTCATCGGCGGTGCCGTTCACTGGTTCAAGGCCGAAGCGCGACCAGCCATCTCGGAATCCACCCGCGGTTTGGGCAACCCTATCGTGAGCCTCCTGGAGGATGTGATTTCCGGACTCCTGGCGATTGTGGCAGTGTTCTTCCCCTACGGTGTGATCGTGTTGATTCCACTTGGGTTCTGGTATCTGAACCGCATGTACGGGCGAATGAAATCCGGCGAATCCCGCATTATCTCGCCATTCCAGCCGGTGATCGATGCCGCACGCGCCAAGGCCAATAAAGAAGGTTGACACACACCGACTCAACCTCGTAGAATGACTACAGTACATCTGTTCTGAGGAGAAACCATGCCTGTAGCATTCAAAGACTATTACGCGGTGCTGGGTATCTCTCGTACCGCTTCAGAATCCGAAATCAAATCTGCATTCCGCTCCAAGGCGCGGGAGTTCCATCCCGATACCCATCCGAACGACCCCACCGCCGAAGAGAAGTTCAAGGAAGTTAACGAAGCATACGAAGTGCTCTCCAATGCGGAGAAGCGCAAAATGTATGATCGCTTCGGCGAAGACTGGCAACGCTATCGCGATGCCGGTATCGATCCAGACGATCAGAGCTTCGGTCGTGCTCGCACCGGTGGCACTCGCTATCGCACCAACGCAACCTCCAGCCAATCTACCGATGACGACTTCGAACAATGGTTCACCGGAGGCGGCGCTCCCAACGGTAGTTGGGAATGGAGCGAAGGTAGTGGCTTCCGCGAAGGTGGCGGCCGCTTCTCCGATTTCTTCAACCTTCTCTTTGGAGCCGAAGAACGGGGACGTGCCGGTACATCACCCAATCGATCCACTCGCGGCGAAGACCTGGAGGTCAACGCCGATATCACCCTGCAGGAGGCATTCACGGGTACGCATCGCAAGCTGACCGTGAACTCACCGGAGTACTGCCAAACCTGTGGCGGCACCGGCATGGCCCGAGGCGCATCGTGCCCGACCTGTAATGGAACTGGTCAAATCAGCAAAACCAAGACCCTGGAGATCAAGATTCCGCAGGGCGTGAAGACCGGCTCGCGCGTGCGCATTTCCGGCCAGGGCGGAGCCGGCGTGAACGGCGGTCCCAACGGCGATGTGTATCTGCTGATCAATGTGATCCCGGATCCACGGTTCACCATTGATGGTCGAAATATCCGCACAAACGTGGAGATTCCGCTCTACACCGCGCTTTTGGGTGGCGAAGCATTGGTGCAAACGCTGAGTGGCCGTGTGGCACTTCGCATTCCGGAAGGAACGCAGAACGGCCGCGTTTTCCGCCTGCGTGGCAAAGGCATGCCCGAGCGAGGATCAACTCCTGCAGGCGACCTGTTGGCCACAATCGAGGTTCAATTACCGACCGACCTGAGCGATGAAGAGAAACAGCGCTTTGCGGATCTGCGGGACATGCGACAATAGCTCTGGCAACCACCCTTGGCTTGCCGCCACGAACTCACAGTGATTCAGAGAGGCTGAGATGCCAGCAACAGTAATTATGGGCGGACAATGGGGCGACGAAGGCAAGGGCAAGCTCACCGATGCTCTCGCATCGAGCGCAAGCATGGTGGTGCGGGCCAATGGCGGCAGCAACGCGGGCCACACGGTGAAGACCGATAAGGGCACCTTCAAGCTCCACCTGATCCCCTCCGGCATTCTTAATGATGATGTTATCTGCGTCATCGGTGCCGGTGTGGTGATCGATCTCGAAACCCTCGCCACAGAGCTGCGCGATCTTAAGGATCGCGGAATCGATATCAGCCGCCTTCGCATCTCGGATCGTGCGCACCTCGTGCTCCCCTATCATTCCCAGCTGGATGCACTTGAGGAGCAACGCCGCGAAGGCGACGAGATCGGCACCACGTTGCGCGGCAATGGCCCAGCCTATGCCGATAAAGTGAGCCGCCACGGTATTCGAGTGTGCGACCTGCTCGATGAATCCATCCTGCGACGCAAGCTCGCGGTCGAGATCGATAGCAAGAACGCAGTGTTCTCCAAGGTGTATGGTGCCGAGGAGATTGAGTTCAAAACGCTGTATCAAAATCTGTTGGAATGGTCCGAAGGCATCCGCGAAGTCATCACCCCAACCGAGGTGCTGGTGCAGGATGCACTCCAGGCTGGTGAGAACATCATCGTGGAATGTGCCCAGGGATCCATGCTGGATATCGATTACGGCACATACCCATATGTCACAAGCTCATCACCAACCGCTGCGGGCGCGTGCCAGGGTGCCGGCGTGGCGCCAACGCAGGTCGAGCGAGTGCTCGGCGTCTACAAGGCCTACAGTACTCGTGTCGGTGCGGGGCCGATGCCAACCGAGTTGGACGACGAAGTTGGCGAATTGATTCGTCAGCGAGGAAACGAGTACGGCACAACAACTGGCCGACCACGTCGCACCGGCTGGTTCGATGGTGTGGCCGCGCGGCAATCCGGTCGCCTGAATGGCGTCACGGAAGTCGCTCTCACCCTGGTTGATGTGCTTGATGCCTTCCCGACCGTTAGTGTTTGCACCGCCTACGACCTGAATGGCACACAGCTCACACACGTACCGGCGCAGCTCGAGAATCTGGAAGGTGCAAAGCCAGTCTGGAACGAATCCGAGGGCTGGAATGAAGACACCACCGGCATGCGCTCGTTCGATGAGCTGCCGCAAGCCGCACGAGATTACATCGCTCTCATCGAGGGCCAGATCGGCGCTCCGGTGAAGTACGTGGGCGTTGGCCCTGCTCGCGAGCAGTTGATCTCCCGCTAGATCTGTTCGATTCGCGGTTCGCGCATCATCAGAGCGCGAACCGCATCGATTGGCGATTTACCCTCGAACAACACTTTGTGCATCTCCTCGGCAATCGGCATCTCGATGCCGTTATCCCGCGCCAGCTGCACCGTAGCTCGCGTGGTATCGACACCCTCAGCCACTTCCGACATCTCCCCCAGAATCACTTCCAAAGCCTTGCCCTGTGCGATTCCCTGACCGACGCGATGGTTTCGCGAGAGACTGCTGGAGCACGTGCAGATGAGGTCACCGATGCCGCTAAGCCCGGCAAAGGTGAGTGGATCCGCACCGAAATGGACACCGAGGCGCGCGATTTCGGAAATTCCCCGCG
>JAFAEA010000063.1 GCA_023424355.1 Chloroflexota bacterium
CGTACTGCCTCGGCCTCCAGTGGTCGGTTGATGAGCAGCACGGGGTAATTGCCCATGTGGAAACCGTGACCGACGATCAGCCGATCGTGCTGGAGATGCTTAAGGCCATTGGCGCCCGTGTTTCCAGCATTTTCCGCGAAGCTGTCCGCAAAAACGGCATCTACTCCAACTGGCACATGGTGACCTACCTGAACAAGGACTGGGTAAAAACCCTCGGCGATCCATTCGAGGAAGTGAAGCCACGTTCCGGCACTGGCGAGCCTCGGCCTGTCATCGCACCGGTCGAGGTCAAGGGCGATAAGCTCCCGCCGAACGCCGTGCGCGTGGGTCCGCGAGTCTACCTGCGACCGCTCCAGAAATCGGATGCGGCCGAGATCATGCAGTGGGCCCGGCGCGAAACCGAACCGTTCTGGAGTTCCGGTCGGTTTGTGATCACGCAAACCGCCATGGAGAAGTGGTTCGAGGATCTCGGGAAGGACGAGCCGCAAGAATGGGTTCGATTCGCCGTGTGCCTGCGCGAAAACGATCTGTGCATCGGCGCTGTTGGTGTCGATGGCATCGATTACGTGAATCGCACCGCCGAAAGCGAGAGCGAGTTCCATAACATCGAATACCGGGGCAAGGGCTATGGCACAGAGGCCAAGCATCTGCTGTTCGATTTCGCCTTCAACACCCTCGGCATGCACACGCTGCAGAGCTGGGTGATGTATGGCAACACCCGCAGCGCCGCTGCCTTGCGCAAACAGGGATACAAGGATGTTGGTCTCGAGCCGTGGCTCGTGCGCACCAGCGGCAAGTACGAGAACTTTGGCACCTACGAACTCATGGCCGATGAATGGCGGGCCATGCCGCGAGCCAGCGTTGAAGATGCTGGCGATCTCGCTGGCGAAATCGCCTGAGAAAGATGACGCATATGTCTGATACAGCAACCATTGAAAAAACGACCGCTCCCGGATGGGAGGGGCAGACATTCCTGGTAGGCGAAAAGGTCTACATCCGTAGTTTTGTGGTGGGCGATGAGAAGAACGCACAGAGCTGGCGCTCCTCCATCTTCCCCAAATCTCCCGAACTCGTGGAGAAATGGATCAAGGAAGAACTGCCAAAGGCCGGAAAGAAGAAGGAAAATCACCTCGCCATCGTGCGCAAGCAGGATGATGTGGTGGTCGGAAATATCTTTTCCTATCACGGAACGGTCGCGAATGACATTCGAGCCCACGTGGATCCACTCTACGGAGAAGCGGGCCAGCACTACCTCGCCGAGGCGGTAATCCTGGTAGCCCAGTGGATGGTGGATGAAACATTCGTGCCAACAGTCATGCTGGATATCGGCGCGAATATGGACATCGCCATCGCCGAACTCTCCGCACAGGGATTCGTGGAAACCGCGCGCTGGCGCGAGATGTTCGAGGTCAACGGCCAGCGGTTCGACAAGGTCTGCCTGGCGTACTTCAGCCAGGCGTGGGTCGATCGCATCGGCAATCCAATGGATACCGAGCTGCCGAAGACTGGTACGGGCGAGGTCCGACCGGTTCCCGCCAAAGTCACGCTCGATGGCGATCCGCCGAAACAGGCTGTGATGATCGGCAAGCGCGTGTACTTGCGACCGCAGAGCAAGGAAGACGCGGAGCAGTTTATTGCCGGGCACCGCAAGGAAACCGAAGAAATCGTCGATATCGGCCGCAAGATGCTCACCCTCGCCAGTTGGGAGAACGTAGTTATCGGCGAAGCAAACGAGGATTTCCCGCGAGCGTTGTGGTTCGAGGTCTGCCTGCGCGAGGACGATACGCCCATCGGTTCAGTCGGACTGATGGATATCGATTACGTGCATGGCACCGCCGAATCCGGATCGCATTTCTATCTGGCAGAGCATCGTGGTAAGGGCTATGGCTCCGAGGCCAAGCACTTGCTCTTCGAATGGGCATTCGATGTGCTGGGGCTGCACATGCTCATGAGCTTCGTGCTGTTCACCAATACTCGCAGTGCTGCGGCTCTTCGCAAGCAGGGATACACGGAGTCGGGTCGGGTTTGCTGGGTCTACCCGTACGCGGGTGGTTTCGGAAACTTTGTCACCTTCGATCTTCTCGCCGACGAGTGGCGAAACCTGCCGCGCGAAAGCGAATGAGTGGAATGAGAAACGTCAGGGAAGCAACCACCCTGACGTTTCTGGTTCATTGGGGATGAGCCTCGATCTGGCTTCCCTGGCTACTGGAGTAGTGGAGTACTTCTTGTTCGATCAACGCCAGTGTTGCATCCGGGTTTGAGACCATTGGCCAATGGCCGCTTTGAATGTAGAGTCGGCGCCAACCGCGGGCTTCACGTGCAATTTCCGGAGCATCCTTCCAGGCTGCATCCTCGGATTCCGCAGACATCGCAACATACGTGGTTGGTTGCGCTTCGGTCGGAGATTTCATCACCGCACGGTCTGTTACCGTATATCCCGGATGAGGTGTGAAGTTCTCCGCCAGAAACGCCCGATCTTCCGCCGGAATATCCGGTTCAAATGCCAACATCTCTTCGGTTGGCGGCATCCAGAGGTTGCCTGCCTCCTCGATATCTGCTCGTTCGGCGTTGCGCTCGTTTTCGGCATCTCCCCAATCATCCATGAGAGACCGACCGTTGGAGGGCAGAAATCCACCGAAGTGCACCAACCCTGCGACATGCTCAGGCATCTGATCAGCGACCTGCCCCGTGATCATCGATGAGTATGAGTGACTCACCAAAACCACCGGCACTCGCGATTGCATCACCAAATTCGCCAGCTGCTGTACATGATC
>JAFAEA010000113.1 GCA_023424355.1 Chloroflexota bacterium
CGGTGACTGGTGTGGATGGTCTCCGTGCGCTCGAGGTTGCCCTCGCAGCCATGAAGAGCGCCGAGAGTCACAAGCTGGAGCCAGTGGTTCAGAACTAGCTCTTATTCGATACAGAGAATCAACTCAGAAACGGGCGACAATGCACTGTCGCCCGTTTCTGTTTGCCCATACCGCATTCCATGCTACGCTTCATTTTGGTAACTATTGGAGTATCACGCCGGTTTTTTTCAGCATTCGCGTGATATGAGACGCAGAGAGGACCTGTATATGAATCCACCATCCACACCGTTTCGAGATATTGTGAACCAATTGCGCGGCAACCAGATCGACCGCCGTGGTTTCATGCAAGCCGCAGCGGCACTCGGCGTGAGTGCAAGCGTGGCCGGGGTTGTTTCCCGGAGCGTTTCCGCTCAGGATGCGACTCCTGACGCAGCCGAATCGGCGGCACCTCGCCCTTCCACCGGCACCGAGAACCAGGAGCGTGGAGCCGGTGATGAGCTGCGACTGCTTTCGTACCAGGCTGCCAGCGTGCTGGCGGCTCACAGCGGACAGGGTGGCAAGGATTTCTACCCGGCCGCGCTGGTTTTGGAATCTCCACTCGTTTACAACGCAAATGGCGATCTGCTGCCAAATCTGGTGACAGATGTCCCGACCATTGAGAACGGTCTGCTAAGCGAGGATCTGCTCACCGCCACGTTCACCTTCTTGCCAGACCTCATCTGGAGCGATGGCGAACCAGTGACGTCAGATGATCTCGTATTCACCTGGCAATGGGTCACAAATCAGGACAACGCCTCGGTCAACTTTGGCATCTGGGATACGGTTGAATCCATCACCACTGAGGACGATAAGACCGCCGTTGTGACTTTCAAGAGCCCACGTGTGAACTGGTTTGATCCATTTGTAGGTGTCTCGCAAGGATCGCTATACCCTGCACACGCCTTCGACAATGATCCGGCGAATCGCAACGACGAATTCCTCTCCAACCCAATTGGTACCGGTCCGTATGTGGTGGAATCGTTCACTCCGGGCGATGTGGCCACATTTGTGCCGAACGAGAACTATCGTGAGCCCAACAAGCCGTACTTCTCCAGAGTCTCCCTCAAGGGTGGTGGCGATGCTATTGGCACCGGCCGAGCCGTGGTGCAGACCGGCGAGGCGGATTACGCCTGGAATGTTCAGGCAGAGCCGGAACTGATTCGGGAGATCAATGAGGCTGGCGAATACGGTGAATTGGTGGGCGCCCAAACCACGAACGTAGAAATCATCTACCTCAACTTCTCGGATCCCAATGCTGAGGTAGATGGGCAGCGTTCGCAAAAGGACACACCTCACCCAATCCTGACCGATCCCGCAGTGCGCGAGGCGATCAGCCTGGCGATCGATCGCGATTTGATCGCACGTGAGTTCTACGGGCAGGAGGATTCTGCCACGGCGAATGTGCTGGCCGGTAACGATGTGTTCACGTCTCCAAACACATCGTGGAGCTTTGATCTCGAGAAGGCCGCGCAGGTGCTTGAGGATGCAGGCTGGGTTCTGGATGGCAACGTGCGCAGCAAGGACGGCGTGAAGCTCTCGCTGAACTATGTGGCCGCCGTGAACTCTGTTCGCCAGAAAACCCAGGCAGTGGTCCAGAGCTCACTGCAATCAATCGGATTCGAGATCCGCATTGATCAGGTAGACAGTTCGATCTTCTTCGATAACAGTGCCGGAAATGATCAGAACACGAGCCATTTCTTCAACGACATCATGATGTGGTCCAACGGATCTGGCGCCGCAATTTCTCCTGGATTCATGCTCAGCTGGTATGCCGGCCCCAACGGAGAAAACATCGCCCAACAGGAAAATAGCTGGACCGGTCAGAACTTCCAGCGCTATCAGAACCCGGAATACGATGCGCTCTACGAGCAACTTCTGGTAGCTACCACGCAGGAAGAGGCCATCGATCTGATGATTTCCCTGAATGACCTCGTGATCGAGGACTCGGCAGTGGTACCGCTGGTTGCTCGCGTTTTCTACTACGGCATCTCCAACCGTATGAATCGCACAAACATGGATCTAGAGAACAACTGGGTGGGACCGTACGATAACATCGCTAACTGGAACGAATTCCAGGGATAATCCGCACAGCATATTCCTTGCGAATTGAGGCCAATTCGTCTACGATCATATCCGATAAAATACGTCGGATATGATCGTTTTCGGATCAGGGAGTAGCCACATGGCCGCACAACATTCGCTCAATCGTAGAACTGTCGTTAGTGCGGCATTTTCGGCACCATTAGTGGCTGCCACCCGCGCATCGGGACAGGAATCTACACCTGCAGCCGAGTTCCGCATCGTTACCGATGTGTATGGCGAGATTGAAGTGCCCGTGAATCCGCAGCGCATCGTAGTGCTGGATGGTCCGCAACTGGATGCCTGCCTGGCTGTGGGCGTTAAGCCGATGGGTGCTGTTACCGCATTCGATGGCGCGGAGTTCCCTGCGTATCTCGGTGATGCCACCGAAGGTATTGAGCATATCGGTACCATCGCCGAGCCGAACCTCGAGAAAATCATTGATCTGAACCCTGACCTGATTCTCGGTTCCAATATGCGCAATCAGGAGATCCACGCCAACCTGGTGGAGATCGCGCCCACCATCTTCAGCGAAGAAGTGAGCGACGATTGGCGTGGTAACTTCCAACTCTTCACCGACGCGCTCAACAAGAGTGCCGAGGCTACAGAAGTGTTGGACACCTTCGATGCCCGCCTGCAGGATTTCCAGGAGAAGACTGAAGGCGAGCGCGAAGGTTGGCTCATCTCCGTGGCCCGATTCCGCCCCGAAGAAGTTCGCCTGTACATGGAGCCATCGTTTGTTGGCACCATTCTTTCGGCAGCGGGCCTGAAGCGTCCCGAAAGCCAAACTGGCCCCGGACCAGAACGGGATATCTTCACTGTGATTTCACCGGAGCAAATCCAGTTGGCCGATGGCACTCACATTTTCACCTGTGCCTATGGTGATATCGCTGATACAAGCGCTGCGGAAATCGTCAATTCACCGCTTTGGGGCACTCTCGAAGCAGTACGTAACGACAAGGTTTACTGGGTCGAGGACGAGTTCTGGATGGTAGCCGTCGGAATTCTCGCGGCTAACAAGATCGTCGACGATCTCTTCACCTATCTCGTGGATGGCGAGCCGGGAGTCGCGATTCCGGTGTAATCACTGGACGATCTGGTCACTTCTACGTACCTCTGGAGACTCACATCTATGAACTTCAACTCCCGCTATTCCCGCCGTTCGGTCGCCACAGCATCGCTTTTCGCCGCAGCATCGGTGCGCGCCGCAGCGGCTCAATCGACACCGGAGGCCTCACCAGAATCCGGAACTCGCACCATCACCGATGTATATGGTGAGGTTGAAGTACCCGCGAATCCACAACGTGTTGTGGTGCTGGATGGCCCCATGCTGGATGCGCTGCTCTCGGTCGGCGTGAAGCCGGTCGGAGCCACAACCGGTTTCGAGAATGATCCATGGCCGGCATACCTCGGCGATGCGACCGAGGGAATTGAGAATGTTGGGATCATTACCGAGCCGAATATCGAGAAGATTATCGCGGCCAATCCGGATCTGATCATTAGCTCCAAAGTCCGGCACGATGCCATTCACGATACGCTGATGGAAATCGCACCGACGGTGTTCAGCGAAACGGTTGGAGCCACCTGGCGGGACGATT
>JAFAEA010000164.1 GCA_023424355.1 Chloroflexota bacterium
CGAAGGTGTAACTGATTAGATCGTTTGCGATTTCGGTGATGGTGCCATCTGCCGAGAGGCGGGAGACCTTGCCGGTGTTGCCGCGCATGCTTACCGGTTCGGTTGCTTCTGGGGTACCTTCGCCAACATTCAGGATGACTGGATCATCACCACCTGAACCGGATTCGGTGAAGTAAATATCAGTTCCGTCGATTTCAATGAACCGCGGATCGAGGAGACCTGTGAGGAGCACCTGAGATTCCGGCCCTCCGGATACAGGGGATGCTTCCGGCGAGCTTTGCTTCGCCGAGGCGGTGAAACCGGTTGCGATTGCCACGCCGGTTCCCGCAGAAACGGCTCCAAACGTACGTCGATTCATGGATCGCTTGCCAAGTACATTGCCCATTACGTATGTTCTCCGTTGCACTATAACGAACCGCGGCAAGCAGGGAGTCCTGCCACGAACAAGGTTGTAGGTACTAATCGGAGTGTAACAGTATCTGCAAGCTGTGCAACATAATATTGTCAGTGATCTTGATTGTGTTCTTTTATAGTGCAGACATCACTCGCTCGAGGAAGTGTTTGGTTCGTTCATGTTGCGGATTGCTGAAAAACGTATCTGGCGCGCCTTGTTCCACTATCACCCCGCCATCCAGGAACACCACATTATCGGCGATTTGGCGGGCAAACCCCATCTGGTGGGTGGCCATAACCATGGTCATACCAAGTGATTTCAGTTCGATGATGATATCCATCACTTCGCCGACCATTTCCGGATCGAGCGCGCTGGTGACCTCATCCAGAAGCAGCACCTCTGGCTGCATGGCCAGCGCGCGGATAATGGCGATGCGCTGCTGCTGACCACCGCTCAATCGATCCGGGTATTCCAGCGCCTTGTCCTGCAAGCCGAAGCGCTTGAGCAGCTCACGCGCGCGATCTTCGGCTTCGCTCTTGTTGGCACCGCGCACATTGTTTGGTGCCAGCGTGATGTTCTTCAGCACATTCATATGCGGGAAGAGGTTGTAACTCTGGAACACCATGCCCACGCGGGCGCGGATGGCATCGGCATCCTTCTGGCTCAATGCCAAATCGGTATCTTTCAACCAAATCGAACCGTGCTGAATTTCTTCGAGCAGATTGGTGCAACGCAACAATGTGCTCTTGCCACAACCGGATGCCCCGATAAGACAGGTGACGGAGTGCTCGGGAATATTCAGATTCACATTCCGCAGCACCAGGTTTTGTCCATAGGCCTTGTACACGGATTGGTAACGCAGCAAATCGGTCACGCTACACCTCCCATCTGCATGCGAGCAGCCGAGCGTCTCAACAACCAGTCAGTGAATCGCGCCAACGGAATCGTGATCGCTATGAACAGCAGTGCTGCTACGACATAGCTGGAGTAGTTGAAGTTCAGAGCGGAGTAGATCTGCGATTGGCGGGTGGCTTCCAGTGGACCGATGGTGGATACAAGTGCGGTCTCTTTCTGTAGCGAAACAAACCCACTGATAAGTGGCGGAATCACTGCTTTGATTCCCTGTGGCAACACCACGAAACGGAATGTCTGGAAGTTGCTGAGTCCAAGGGACCGTGCTGCCGCTCGCTGACTCGGGTGCACGCTCTCGATGCCGGCGCGGAAGGTCTCCGCCGTGTACGCCGCTGACGTGATGATACAGGCTGTGGTGCCCCAGAACACCGGCGAGTTTGGGAGCCAATCGATGCGCAGGCCCGGCATGCCGAAGCCCAGCATCATGATCACCAGCAAGGCTGGCGCTCCGCGGAAGAGATCGATGTAGGCGATCGCCAATGTGCGAATCGGAAACATCACGGGGTTCTTGCCGATGCGGATGAGTGCGAGCAGAAGTCCCAATGCCAGCACAATCGGCTCGGCGATGAGGAACATTTTGATGTTGAGCTTGAAGCCATCCCAAACCTTGGGCCATGCGGCCTTCATATCCGGCTTGCTGAAGAAAGCCTGTTTTACGGCATCCCAGCCTTCCGATTGGGAAATCAGGAACGCCAGACCGGTGAAGATCACTATGGTGCTGAGAATCGCGATGATGAGTGATCTAAGCACACCTGGCTTTTGCCAGAATTGCTTCGGCTTCAGAAGTTGTGCCACTTCCTGATCGGTCAATGGCGGAGTAGGAATGCTAGACATGTGGCCGGCAACTCCGGGAGGGTGATGCATGAAAAATGGAAACCGCATCGCTGCAGCGCGACGCGGTTTCCATTGTACCGTGATTAAGGTTTTGCCTACGCTTTACGCGGGAATTAGCTATCCCAGCTTGTAGGCGACCAACCGGGCTGCCGGTTCGAAGTCCTCAGTCTCGGCAGATGGAATCGCAGGTCCGCCTGCCGGCACATAGAGGTAGTCTCCAGAAATTGCGAGCGGAGCGTTGAGTCCAGCGGTGGTCTGAGCGCTCCATACCAGGCTGCCATCGGCGGTGCTGTATGCGCGCACGCGACCGTCAAGCGTTCCGGTAAAGACGAGATCGTTCACCACAGTTGCGGCAGCGAGAGCCCCGGAAACAATGGGAATCTCCCAGATCTTGCTGCCATCAGTAGCATCCAGTGCCGCAAGGGCGCCGGTTGCTTCGCTAAAGGCAAAACCGCCTTCAATACCTACTGGTGTGTAGACCGTTGGCAATTCGAGAATCGCCGTATATACCACATTGTTTGCATAAGCAAATGGAGTTTCTACGCCTCCAAGGGTTCCGGGCCACACTTCCACGCTACCTGCATCTTCCGGAACTTCCTGCAAATGCGCATTGCGATGAGTTCCCACCGGAGTGCGCCAGTGTTGAGCGCCTGATTCGGGATCGAGCGCAACAACATACCCGTGCTTGCCCGAGGCGAAGACCAGCTCCCGACTGTAATCGTCGCCAAAATCTACGACACCGGTGACGACTAAATGAGTATCCAGGTCGAAAATATCGCGACCGGTGATGTTCTCGTTCCAAATCAGCGAACCAGTGTCTTTGTCGATTCGAAGAACATTATTTGCATAGTCATTGTCGCCGGGGCGGCTGATGCCGTTCGGGTACTCGGCATCTCCAGGGTAGGGATAGATGTTTCCGATGGCATAGAACATCTCACCATCCTGACTGACTGCAGGTGGGTGCCAGAGACCGCCGCCGCCATGATACGCAGGGTGATCCCAGAGGTTGTCCTTGGTAGTATCGAAGTACCAGAGCAGCCCACCGGTTGTAATATCGAGCACGTAGATCATGCCTCGCTTACCGGAGATTCCTGGCATTCCGTCTTCCGCAGTGCTGGCCGGGGTGTTGCTGACCCATACCTTGTTATCGTAGATAAGCGGTGCCATGCACACACCTTCGCCAGCAGGTCCGGTGATATCGCGTGACCAACGCTCTTCGCCAGTTGCCGGGTCGGCGGCAATAATCAGTCCGTTTCCAACTGGATACACAATGACGCCGTATCCAACTGCGATACCGTTTGGTCCGCCGGATGGTACATCGGCACCGTAGGTATTGGTCCAGATTTCCTCACCAGTCTCGCGGTTGACGGCGTAGACGTTACTGTTCGCATCCTGGAGGAAAAGCGTGTCGCCGAGAATGATGGGGTTAGATACCAGAGCACCGTACGGAGCGCTGATATTGATATCCATTGTCCAGGCTTCTGCCAGACCGGAAACAGACTCGGAGGTGATGCCGCTGCCGGTCACATTTCTGTCCTGAGCGAGATTTCGTCCCTCAGTTAGCCAATCCGTGTCAGCGGCGTTCTGGTATTCCGGTGGAATCGTATCGCCGGCCTGAATACCGGTACCAGGAGTTGCTTCCGCCTCAGCGGCGGGGGTGGCGTCCTGTGCCAAGCCCTGATGCGTGAGCAATCCGGAGGCACTCACAGCAGTGGCAAACGCCAATAGAGAACGACGGTTAAGCCGAGGATCTGCAAGAGACATACTACTCTCCCATGGTGGTATTTTTTGCCGCTATCCAGTGAACGATTACACCTTTGTCGGCAAGATTTTTTGACCTGCGGGGATCGTATCAACGGTTCCGAATTTCTGTCAACACCGTGTCGCTATTCGGATGAGTCTTTCAGAAAAACGGCAGAGGAGCGAGTCGAAACCGACTCGCTCCTCTGCTGGAGTTCTGTTTACTTTTCTGCCGAGGTTCTACTCGGTGAAAAGCTTCATGTCTGGTGGCGGAGCCAGGTACTCGTCGTACAGGGCCTGCAGGGTGCCGTCGTTCTCGAGCGCGATGATGGCGGCATCGAGGTACGGAATCAGTTCGGATTCCAGATCGGTGACGAGGCCGCTGCCACCGTCACTCTTCACCGGCAACACACCGGCGATATCCATGCTCGGGAACTGCTCACCAGTTACATAGAAGGCGATCTGCAGATCCTGCAGGCCGGCTTCCACGGTGTCGTTCTCGAGGGCCGTCAAGGAATCCAGGTTGTTATCGAAAACCAGGATTTCCTGCTCCGGCTTGATGTACTGATCGAGGTAGCTGTAGTAAATGGTGCCGACCTGTGTGCCCCACTTGAACTTGGCGAGGTCTGCGAAGGTCTCGGCAGCCATCACCGGGCTGTCGTCCTTTGTGATAACGGCCAGCTGACCCTGCACGTATGGCTTGCTGAAGCCAACAGCGCGGGCGCGTTCCGGCGTGATACTCACCTGGGCGATGTAGGCATCGAATGGCTTGGGACCCGGAGCAAAGCTGTTGTTCCATGGGGTTCGGCCCCATTCCACCTGTTCCTTGGTGAACCCGAGCTTCTCGGCGATGGCGTAGATCAGGCCGCTCTCGAAACCCTTGCCGTTCGTCGGATCGTTATCCACGATCCACGGCTCGAATGCCGGCTCATCGGTGTGAACAATGAACTTGCCGGCTTCCTTCAGAGGAAGCACGGAAGGATCGCCGATTTCTACGGAAGGAGTCGCACCAGGCGTTGCTACCTGTGCGCCCACTTTGCCGGCGACCATGGACGCTGCCACGGCACCACCGGAGAGTTGCACAAAACGTCGACGAGATGTCATGGGAACGTACCTTTCCACTGGATAAGGAGTGCATTCATCGTGGGCAGTTCGCCCGTATGCATCCTCATACTACCCGAAAGAAAGCGCCTGCGCCTAACGGTTTGCCTCACGGCTGCTTACAAGGCGATACATGGGGCTAGCTGCGGTGTCTGAGCCACTCTCAGGGGACAGGTTAGCACCTCCAGTTGTGGGCCAGCCGTCGGTTAACCTGATGCCTCGTTCCGGGTTCCAATCAACAGGTGAACCAGGCGATTGCGAACTGCGTTAGGGTGACTGTTTATCCGGGAAACCAGGTGAATAGGGAAATCGATGCGTATGTTCTCACCGCAAATGCGTTGCACACTGCCAGCAGCCAGTTCATCTGCTATCGCACTCTCCTGCATAACTGCAAGACCAAAATCCGAAGCGAGCAGTCTCTTCTGTGCCGAGAGTCCATCAATGCGGATTACATGATCAGGGCGAATACCGTGCTGGTTCAACAATGCGAGCGCGCGTTGAGCCATGGGTTCGCCTGAGGAGCCTTCTCCAATCGGGAACATGATCCATGGGCATTGCGAGAGCGATTCCAGCGAAACATCATCCAGATTCAGCAGGCCGGTAGGGTTGGCGGCCACGATGCTGCCGGTCTCCATCGCTATCAATTGGGATTCCAGCACCGGGCTCTTGCCTGGAAAGTAGCGAATGCCTAAATCTGCCTCGCCGTTTTCCACCAGTTGGCTCACCTCGTTACTTGTCCCCGTTTGAACCTGAAGTTGCATGGCAGGGAACTGGTCGCGGAACGCGCGAAGTGTTTGCAGTACCTGTGTGTTGGGGATGGTTCCGGCTATCGCCAGCGTCAGTCTCCCGGCCTCACCATCTCGCACCTGTTCGACTGCCCTGGTGCCTGCGCGGAGTTCTGCCAGGGCTTTCGTGGCGTGTGGAATGAATGCCTCACCCATGGCAGTTGTGTGGGCACCATGTCGTCCGCGCTCAAACAGGGCACCGCCGAAATCGGACTCCAGAAGGGCAATTCTCCGGGTCAATGCAGGCTGACTGATCCCGAGTTCTGCGGCGGCGCGCGTGTAGTTTTTGTGTCGGCATATGGCGAGGAACGCTTCGATTTCCGGGAAGTTCATATCCATCAGTATAACTGATTGATATGGCAATGAATTGCTATTGGACGTATGGAACTGCATGCCCCATGCTCGTAAACAACGTAAGGGAGACAACATGGCAGACAACGTCATCACCGAAGTATCCGAAACGAGAGCAGTGCTTGGCGACGAGAGTTGGCGGGTTCGACCACTCGATGACCCGATGCAGCGAGCCTTTCAGGGCACCAAAGCGGGGGAGATCCTCGCCGCGTTTGCCCGTATGAGCGATGGTGACGCGCATGGACCACGAAAGCAGGCTGCCATCGAGCTCATCGGGAGCATGGATCGAGCGGAAATTCCCGGTTTGGCCCGGGAATCGATTTCCACCCTGGACCGTCCGACGCCTCATGATCTCCAGTTTATGGTTCCCGGCATGATCGTCGCCGGACTCCTCGGAGCTCCTGCAGAGGTTCGGGGTCCGATTGTTGAGCAGGTGCGCTCTCTGGTGGTCGCCATCCGTCCAGATGCGACACCCGATGCCGTGGAAAAGGCCGTGGTGGACATGGAGCGTGTGCTGCCAGCGTTCGTAAACCTGGCTGGATCCACGGAGATCGAGGTGCTCGCGAGCTATGTCTCCATGATATTCCAGGCATCGGATGCAATGGCGGCACTTGTTGGCAATGCGCTGATCGCTTATTCCCATATGCCGGCGAAGAGTCAATCTTCTGGCATGGAGATCGTGATGCGATCCATGACCGAACGCGTTCCCGTGCGGAACACCAAGCGATTTCAGGGGCAAACATCAGTCATCGTCGATCTTGAGCACGCACACACGCAGTTTCCAAAAGCCGGTTGGACGTTTGGATACGGTGCACACGTGTGCCCGGCAAGGAATCTGGTCACAATGATAGCTTCAGCCGTCATCGATCTCGTCATTGAGAGTGGGCATTCCGGAGTGCGGCAAACGGGCTGGGAGGCGGTGCCCAATGTTTGGATACCGATCCTTAAGGACCGTGGAGAGGACACACAATGATTGCAGTCATTTTCGAAGTGATTCTGGAGAACGATGCAAACCGAAGCCGATACCTACAGATTGCTCAGGAGCTACGCCCAGAACTTGACCTCATTGATGGATTCATTTCCATTGAACGATTTCAGTCCGTTTCTGATGATGAAAAAATGCTGTCGCTGTCATTTTGGCGAGATGAGGATGCCATTCAACAGTGGCGAACTCTGGAGAAGCATCGCGCCGCACAGTCAGTTGGGCGGAACGAGGTTTTTCAGGATTACCGCCTGCGGATAGCGGCAGTTGTTCGAGATTACGGGATGCATCAGCGCGGCGAAGCTCCATCAGATAGCCGTGAATGGCATGGCTCCACCTCTGGCTAACGCCCGTACAGTTGGCTGACATCTGTCTGAGACCACGTATACTCAAAGTCGAGAACACTCGCTCTCACTTGAGGAAATCTCACTTTTCATGACAGATTCCAGGCCCACTCCATTTCGTACGCCAAATGCCGATCTCGAGCGATTGCTATCGCAACGACTCGGTGTGCAGTTCAGCGATCCGTATCAACTTCGCCTCGCCCTATCGCATCGTTCGGTGATCCATGAATGGACTCAGCACGGCGATATCGATGCGATTCTCCAGAGTAACGAACGTCTGGAGTACCTCGGCGATGCCGTGCTTGGAATGGTCACCGCGGATCGACTCTATAAAAACCTGCCAGATGCCACCGAGGGTGAACTCACACGAACTCGGGTGGCGCTTGTGCGTGCCGAGACGCTGGTGAATTGGGCACACACACTCGGTGTGCCAGATGCGATCTACCTCGGCACCGGCGAAACGATTACGGATTCGCAGCGCGATCGTATTCTTGCCGGCACCATGGAAGCAATCATCGGCGCCATGTATCTGGATCAGGGGCTGGACACAGCAACCGCATTCATCAACGAATTTCTGGATAGCCAATCGGGCAGCATTGATCTGGATGAAGCGATCGCCAATCCGAAAGGTCGATTGCAGGAGGTTGTGCAGGAGCACAAGCTGGACCAACCGCAGTACGAAATCGTGCAGGAGGATGGCCCGGATCATGCGCGCATCTTTACCATTGAAGTACTGGTGAACGGGCAATCGCTCGGCACCGGCACCGGACGCAGCAAGCGTGAGGCCCAACAGGTTGCCGCACGTCAGGCACTTTTGGCGATTGAAACAGACGATTCAGTACTAATCAGCAAGGAGTAGCACATGGCGGGTCCCTGGGAGCAGATACAGGTATTTGGCGGCAACTCGAATATGCGGCTGGTGGATGATATCTGCAGCTACCTCAATATTCCCGTCGGTAAGGCAGAGGTATTCAAGTTCAGTAACGACAATACCTTCGTCCGCATCGGTGCCAGTGTGCGTCAGGATGACGTGTTTGTGGTGCAGAGTTTCACCACCCCGGTAAACGATTCGATCATGGAACTTCTCATCATGATCGATACCCTCAAGCGCGCCTCTGCTGGCCGAATCACCGCCGTAATTCCGTATTACGGTTATGGCCGCACCGATAAGAAGGATCAGCCGCGCGTGCCGATTACCGCTCGCCTGGTGGCGAAGCTCATCGTGCAGGCAGGTGCGGATCGCGTGCTCACCGTCGATCTCCATGCCGGTCAGATCCAGGGGTTCTTTGATATTCCGGTCGATGAGATGAGCGCCATGTACCTCACCGCCCGATATTTCCAGGAAAAGCATCTGGAGAAGCCGGTGGTGGTGAGCCCCGATCTCGGCAACACAAAACGTGCCCGCAACTTTGCCGATGCATTGCAGTGCCCGCTGGCAATCATCGAAAAGCGGAGAGTGGGTAATCAGGATAAGACCGAGTTCCTCAACCTCATCGGGTCCGTCGAAGGACGGCAGGCGGTGATTGTGGATGACGAAATCGACACCGCGGGCTCTATTACCCAGGCTGTGGATGTAGTGCTGAAGGGCGGGGCCAGCGAGGTCTATGCCAGCTGTATCCATCCGGTATTTAGCGGTCCTGCTGTCGAACGATTGCAGTCGTCACCAATTAAGGAAGTTGTCACCACCAACACGGTGCATTTGCCACCCGAGAAGCACTTCGACAAGTTGGTGGTATTGAATGTGGCCGAACTGCTTGGCGAAGCAATCCAGCGTATCCACGCTGGCGCGAGTGTTAGCACCGCGTATCGCAGCACCGATGCATTTCAGGCAAGGCTCAGCCTCGTAAACGATTTCTAGCACATGCAGCGATCGCACCTGCGACATCGGGCCGAACGCCTCGGCCTGATCATCGGCATTGTATTGGCGTTGGCTGTGGTGGCCGTCGTCATCAATCTGGTGTTGGAGAGCGATCAGGGTCCGCTGGAACCAACGCCGCAACCAACCCTAATGCCCACCCAGGAACCAACGCAGGTCGCCACGCCTTCCACACCAGGACCAACGTTCGAAGCAGAGCCCGAACCGGCACCGGGCAGTTTGCTGGATATGATGGGCTATGCCCCCGATCGGCTGGCAGATGATTCCCTGCCGCTTAGCGATATCGCTCGTTACGCAGATATCGAGCGCTGGATGGAACTTCAGGGGGTCGAAATCCCGAGTGATCCAGATGATCCTGGCTGGGATTTGTGGCAATCGCAACTGCCAGCATTGGCGTTGCCAGAGGTGCTCGCCACCCGCGGTACCGATGGTATTTGGATCGATACCTACGGCTTTGGTCTGCATAATGTGAATCAGGTACTGGCTGTTGGTAGCGCTCCGGATTACGTGATTGTGATGCGGGGCGATTTCGATGCCGCGGCCCTCAATGCAACCTGGGCGGAAAACGGATACCAGGCTGTGCGGGTAGATAATGTAACGTACTGGTCGCTTTATCCCGGAGATTCGGTTGATCTCTCGGCGCCGGCATCACGACCGGCACTGGGGAACATGAACAATCTGGTGCTTTTGGAAGACGGTACTCTCATCGCCACATCGCGCTCGGGGCGTATGGAGCAAACCATCCGCACCATCTCTGGCGAGAATCCGGCTTTGGCCGATAACGCAGAAATCTCATCGCTCCTCACCACGGGCGCCGCGCCTGAGAACCTTCTGACTGCTGTGATGCTCAAGGGAAATGTTCTGGAAGAAGTATCTGTGGGCCCATCGGCGCTCACCACTGCGACTCCGAGCGCTGATCTCCCCCAGGCAAGCATGATGCTTGCAGGTTTGCAGTACTCGCCGGATTCCGCCGGTAGAACCGATATGGTGATAGTGACTGTGTATGATTCCGCTGAAGGCGCGGTTCAGGCTGAGGAGCGAGTGCACCAGCAATTTGCTGCAGGTGTTTCCGATGTCACAGGTGAACCCTATGCTGCGAGAGTGACTCCCATCGCCATGCGAACGATCGCCTCGCAGGATGGCGCGCATCTTCTACTTATTCAACTGGCGCCGATGAATGGCTACGCCGATTGGCTCCAGATTCTGGAAGAGCGCGATTTTGGCTACATCATGTGGCCAAGGTTGCCATAACTTCGGAACCTGACTTGGGCAAACACCGTTAGACCAGAAGAAGCAGTTTCAGAACTCTGGAGGTTTTCATGCGTCTCAATCGTCGTTCCCTCATGCTGGCCGGCAGCATGCTTCCACTTGCAACAGTTTCTCGTTCCGGTGCGCAGAGCTCAACCCCGGCCGCTTCGCCAGTGAGTGGCGACACAGATAGCCGAATGCAAACGATGCTGTCATACCTGCCCGGCGGAATACTGGATCAAAGATTGGAAGTTACCTGGGTTGATCTTGAATCCCAGATAGCAGCACTCAGAACATCAACTGGTGATGGCATGGACCCACTCGAGTTGATTGCAAAATCGCAGTTTGGCAATATGCCTCAGTTCTTTCAGCACAGCGAAGTTCTTGGGGATCACATAGGCTTCACGACGGTAGATATTCTCCAGGCGGCAAGATATGGTCTCCCTCCATCTTTCACGCAAGTATTTGAACTGGCCATACCTGCAGCCGATCTCATCGCGGTTTGGGAACAGTCCGGATACAAGAAGCTGGAAACAGATCTGGGCGAATATTGGAGCCTCGGCCCGGATCTGGAGTTCGATCTCTCCCATCCGGTTCAGCGGGTGGCCATGGCGAGCCTCAACCACGTCGCCATTCTGAACGATCACACGATCGCATTTTCGTCGAACAAACAGTTACTCGAGTGGGTGATGTCTGCAGCCGCGGGAGAGAGCCCAGGGTTGTATGCCGAACTGGAGCCCATCGCGGTTGGCGTTCCTGCCGATGCCGTTGGTGCCTGGTTTGTCGAGGGAGCGAGTGTTGAATTCACCGGTGTGGAATGGCGAGGGCCCAGCGATGAGCGCTTGGATGAAATAATCGAAAAAATGCTCGCCGATTCGGACGAAGCGGTCGGCCCAATGCCTGTAATTCGCACTGTCAGCACCGGAACCACAGCTGGTGCTTCACGACAGGAGGATCTCCATGTTGAGGATGCATCGGCCTGGATCGCGCTCGAGACCGACGAAGCCGAAATGGCCGAGCAGGCCGGCGCAGTGGTTGAATGGAGGCTTGCCAATTTCACGAGCATGCTTAACGCAGCGCCGTTCGCGGAACTTATCGGACCGGTCGAAGTCGAGGTCGTGAGCGATAGCGTTGTGCGCATCAGTGCGCGCGGTGAGGCCGCCTTGGGTGCGCGATTTCTCCAGATGATTATTAATCAGGATATTCTTCCCTTCGCGTGGGTGCCAGAGGAGAGCTAGGTTCTTCTAGTTAAGGAGACTCGACAAAACTGCTCCGATGCTC